>NZ_JAGPXZ010001474.1:0-496 GCF_018070305.1 Micromonospora sp. M51
GGTTAAACCGAGTTACTTTTCACACGGTTATTTAAAGCAATCTGATTGGGTTCGGCTGTGGCGTGAATGTTTGGATGTCGATTATGATCCTGTGGTTGATGTTCGCACAGTTAAGCCAAAAAAAGGCGGTCACGTTGTTGATGGCATGGAACTAGAAGAAGCTATCAAAAATGCGATTGCTGAAACTTTGAAATATGCAACCAAGCCTGACGAAATTTTGCATGATTGTGAAAACCCCGAGAGCCGCGAATGGTTTTATGAGCTGACACGCCAAACGCATAAATTAAGATTTGTTGCATCGGGCGGGGCATTAAAAAATGCGATCAAAGATGAAAAGAAAATTACAAATCAGGAAATGATTCAAACTGGCAATGATGATGAAGTTCAACAAACAGACGAAAAAAGATTGAATTTCACCTACTATCGCAATAAGAAAAAGTACGTTTATAACCCTAATTTTAACGAATGAATTGGATAAATTTAATAGGGTGATGGG
>NZ_JAGPXZ010001475.1:0-495 GCF_018070305.1 Micromonospora sp. M51
GAACAGCGGCTGACGGCGCGGGTGGCCCAGGTGGGCGACGAGTACGTGCTGACTCCGGTACGGATCGTGCTCGGCTCGTACGCGCAGGCCCGCGACGCGCTGCGGGACGCCGCACGCGGCTGACGCTCCGCACGGCCCGCTACCGCTCTCCGTACGCCCACAGCGGCGTAGGGTCGGAGCATGGCCACGCCTCAGACCCCCTACGACGCGGTGCTGCACGCCGCACGCGACGTGACCAAGCTGGAGTCCGCCCTCGACGCCGAGATGCTGGGCAGCGCCCTGCTCGGCAGTGTCTACGCGATCGCGGAGACCGACCGCGACGCCGCCGTACGGGAGTTCGTCACCGGCTTCCTCGCCGCCACCAGCCGCCGCCGGGTCGCGGCGGCGACCACCATCCGGCAGGTGTTCGCCACGCTCGTCCCCACCGCCGAGGGCACCGAGCGGGTCCGTCCGGGCAGCCAGGCGCCCAACTGGACAGCGCAGCTGGGCCGGGTG
>NZ_JAGPXZ010001476.1:0-494 GCF_018070305.1 Micromonospora sp. M51
ACCCGATCGCCGCGTCGTACGCGGACCGCGTGCTCGTGTTGGCCGACGGTGCGATCGTCGCCGACCTTCCGCAGCTCGGCGCCGCCGGTATCGCCGAGCACCTGGCGTCGCTGGATCGGCGGGTCCTCCGATGACCGGGCTCGCCGCCCGCCTGCTGCGGCACCGCGCCGGCCCCGCCGCCGCCACCCTGCTGGCCCTGGTCGCCGGTGTGCTGATCCTGGTGGCGATGGGCACCCTCGTCGAGTCAGGGCTGCGTTTCCGCGCGGAGCCACGGCTCTGGGCGGCGGCCGACGTGGTCGTCGCCAACCGCACCGTCAGCCACACGTTCAAGGAGTTCGGCGACACCACCACGAGCACCGTCGCGCTGCCCGAGGGCGGCACTGTGGACGCGGCAGTGGTGGACCGGATCCGCCAGGTGCCGGGTGTTGCGGCCGTCACCGGCGACGACGCGGTGGTGATCGGCACCCCCGCCGCCCTGGGCCACGGCTGGGACA
>NZ_JAGPXZ010001477.1:0-494 GCF_018070305.1 Micromonospora sp. M51
CCAGCTTCCCGATGGCCGGCGGTCTGTTCGCGGGGCCGGCCGCTGTCGGTGATCAGGGTCCGCCCCGGCCAGCCGCCGTTCATGCAGAAGAACCTGCCCCGGTACACCCCGGACTGGGTCCGCCGGGCAGCGGTCTGGGCGGAGGCGTCGCACCGGGAGATCTCGTACGCCCTCTGCGACGACCGCCGCACCCTGCTCTGGTTCGCCAACCAGCGGGCGGTGGAGTTCCACCCGACGCTGGCCACCACGGCGGATCTGCACCGCCCGACCCACCTGGTCCTCGACCTCGACCCGCCGGACGGCGACGGGTTCCGCGCGGCTGTCGACGCGGCCCTGCTGGTGCGCCAGGCGCTCGCCGACGCCGGTCTGACCGGTGCCGTCAAGACCAGCGGCGCCAAGGGGGTGCACGTCTTCGTGCCGGAGACCGACGAGCCAACGGCCGAGGAGTTGGCAGCCGCCACCAGGGCGCTCGCCGTCCGCGCGGACCGGCTCGA
>NZ_JAGPXZ010001478.1:0-491 GCF_018070305.1 Micromonospora sp. M51
GTACAGGATGCCATACTGCTGTTTAAGCTTTTCCGTCGCCTGAGGATCCTGACGCGGGTCCTGCGGGATTTTTTCATAGGCGGTGTAGTTGCGCTCGGCGCGCGCCAGCTCTTCTTTCGCTTTCGCCAGCAGCTCGTCGATAGTCGCGCCGCTGCCGATTTTGTTGGTATCCATCATGTAGCGGATCCCTGCGCGGTTCAGGGAGTTACGCGCCTGCAGCAGATCGACCCGACTTTCACTCAGCAGCAACTGCTGCTGACGGATGGTTTGCAGGACGGTAAAGTTCTCTTTATCGCTTTTCAGCGACGAAAAAAACAGACCGCCTGAAATCAGCTGCAATGCGCCAAATAGCACCAGCACTAATAAGAGACTGGTGACGACCTTAATACGATTAAACATGTTTCCCCTTCCTGGAAGCCTGAACGGCCAGGCTTTACGTATGTGACTGAAAGGGTTATCGGCGTACGGGAGGGGAACTTTATGCCAGGCGG
>NZ_JAGPXZ010001479.1:0-491 GCF_018070305.1 Micromonospora sp. M51
CTATTACGTCGCCTTCAGCGAGTTCGCTGACATGGGCGACGACGATGAGAACGCACTGGCCGCCCGCGCCATCGCCTGGCTCGACGAGATCCTCTCGGCCCACCCGGAGACGATCGTGGTCCACTACTCCGACTACGAGATCGTCCATCTGCGTCATTTCGGCCACGTCTGCCAGGACGTGGAGACTCGTCAAGCGGTACGTCGGCTGCTGGACTCCGGCTGTTTCGTTGACCTCTTCACCACCATCAAGGCGCACTTCTTCGGGGTCAACGGGATTGGTCTGAAGGTCGTTGCCAACGCCGGCGCCGGGTTCTCCTGGCGTGACCCGGACCCGGGTGGCCTCAACTCCCAGACCTGGTGGGACCTCGCCGTCCATGACCCCGATCCGCAGGTCCGCGAGTCCTCCAGAACCCGAGTCATGGAATACAACGAGGACGACGTGAAGGCTACCCTCGCTGTTCGCCGTTGGCTTGCCGAGAGGCCCTCCGAGT
>NZ_JAGPXZ010001480.1:0-491 GCF_018070305.1 Micromonospora sp. M51
CTTCACCAGCTCGCCGCCGCCCACCGCCGTGCGCTGCACGATGGCATCAAGCTCTTCTTTGCCAATGAGTTCGGTAACCGGGATGCCGCCCACGGTGGTGTAGCGCGGCAGCGGTACCATCGTGTCGCCGTGCCCGCCCATCAGCACCGCCTGAATGTCTTTGGGACTCACGTTGAGCGCCTCGGCCAAAAAGGCGCGGTAGCGGGCCGTGTCGAGGATGCCGGCCATGCCGAACACCTTTTCGCGGGGCAGCCCGGAGGTTTTGTGGGCTTGGTAGGTCATCACGTCGAGCGGGTTGCTCACGATAATGACAATGGCATCGGGCGAGTACTTCACCACCTGCTCCGTCACCGATTTGACGATGCCCGCGTTGGTGGCAATCAGGTCGTCGCGGCTCATGCCGGGCTTGCGGGGCAGGCCCGACGTAATTACCACCACCTCCGAGCCGGCCGTGCGCGAGTAGTCGCCCGTCACGCCCACGGTGCGGGTAT
>NZ_JAGPXZ010001481.1:0-490 GCF_018070305.1 Micromonospora sp. M51
CTGTCCAAGATCTCGCGATTCCGGGTCCTGGTTGAGCGTCGCGGTGGGGCGTCGCGGTGAGGTAGCTCCGTCGTGGGGTGGGTCGGGCACCGCGCTGGCCGACCCGTCGCGGGCGGGGCAGTGTCGTGCCGCGACGTGCGGCGACGCCACGGCGGCCCGTGCGGGAACGACGGTGGTTCGTGCGGCAACCGACCGCGGTCCGTGCGGCAACCGACGGCGGCCCGCGCGCCAACCCGGGACGACCCGCGCGGGAACGACGACCACCCGCGCGGCAACCCACGACCGCCCGCGAGGCAAGCCACGGTGGTCCGGGCGCCAACCCACGACCGCCCGCGCGGAAACGACGGCGGCCCACCCGGGAAGCCGGCGCGTCCGTGCGCCAACCCCAGCGGCGCGGAGACCGATGGCGGCCTGCGCGGGGAACAAGGTGGGGGTGCGGCTGGTTGAGGACAGTGTCGGTGTGACTCAGTGTCCCCGGGCCTCACCTAAT
>NZ_JAGPXZ010000157.1:0-9908 GCF_018070305.1 Micromonospora sp. M51
CCGCTCACTGGTCAGCATCGGGCGGTAACGGACGGTCGTGGTATTGGAAACACTCTTGACAGAAAGCCACGATATCGACATACTTCGCTCCAGAGAGCGCTCTCTATCCTGGTCAAGCGCCTCCACCACCCCCACGCTGAGGAGCCTCCCGTGTTCACAGCCCGGCCCAGCCTCCGCTTCCGCCCTCTCGTACTCCTGGCGGTCGCCCTCGTCGCGACCACGACGGCGCTCGTCCTCCCGGCGCACCCCGACCGGGCCGAGGCCGCCATCGGCCCCATCACCTGGCAGGACGAGTTCAACTCCCCCGCCGGCACCCCCGTCGACCAGAACAAGTGGCGGTTCGACATCGGCGGCGGCGGCTGGGGCAACAACGAGCGGCAGTACTACACGAACAGCACCAGCAACGCCGTCCACGACGGCCAGGGCAACCTGGTCATCACCGCCCGTCGGGACAACCCCGCCAACTACCAGTGCCACTACGGGCGCTGCGAGTACACCTCCGCGCGGTTGCTGACGGCGGCCACCTTCACCCAGACGTACGGGCGCTTCGAGGCCCGGATCAAGATCCCGCGCGGCCAGGGCATCTGGCCGGCCTTCTGGATGCTCGGCACCGGCGGCGGGTGGCCCGACGCTGGCGAGATCGACGTCATGGAGAACATCGGCCGGGAGCCGAACACCGTCTACGGCACCGTGCACGGGCCCGGCTACTCCGGCGGCGGCGGCATCACGGGCAGCCGCACCCTCGGCGCGCCGCTCGCCGACACCTTCCACACCTACCGGGTGGACTGGGAACCGAACGTGATCACGTGGTACGTCGACGGCGTGCAGTACCACCGGGTCGATCCCGCTCGGCTCGGCGGCAACCGCTGGGTGTTCGACCACCCCTTCTTCATGATCCTCAACGTGGCGGTCGGTGGTAACTGGCCCGGCTACCCGGACGGCTCGACCCAGTTCCCGCAGCAGATGCTCGTCGACTACGTCCGGGTGTCCAGCTACACCTCGGGCGGGGGCGACCCGGGGGCCGGCACCAGCCGGATCCGGGGTGCGCAGAGCGGTCGTTGCATCGACATCCCCGGCGCCAACCCGGTGGAGGGCGCCAAACTCCAGATCTGGGACTGCAACACCACGGCGGCCCAGAGCTGGACCTTCGCCTCCGACGGGACCCTCCGCGCGATGGGCAAGTGCATGGACCCGGCCTGGGCCGGCACCGCCAACGGCACCGAGGTCAACCTGGTCAGCTGCAACGGCAACAGCGCCCAGCGCTTCACCCTCAACGCCGCCGGCGACCTGGTCAACCTGAACGCCAACAAGTGCGTGGACGTACGGGAGGCCAACCCCAACAACGGCGGCAAGCTGCACCTCTGGGACTGCCTCGGCGCGGCCAACCAGAAGTGGTCTCGCATCTGACCACCCGCTCACCGGTGGGCCGTCCGAGCGCAGCTCGGGCGGCCCACCGGTGTGTGTCCGCGTTCCCGGCAGACCGATTGGCTCGATGAAGGCAGCGGCCAGGCTTGCGCCCTCTATGTTCGGATTAATCCACAATCTGGCAGTTCCGGGAGTGAGCTCATGTCGCACCACCTCGATACGCCCCTCGCCGCCCAGGGCGGCCAGCTGTACATCGACGACCTCTTCGTCTTCAACGGCGACCGCGCCACTGTCTTCGTGATGGACGTGAACAGTTCGGTGACCAAGGCGGACATCAAGCGCGGCTTCCACGCCGAGGCGCGCTACGAGATCAAGATTCACATCAATGGCGCCGAGGCGGAGGACCTGACCTACCGGTTCGCCTTCGGCGAACCGGACGGCGACGCCCGGCAGGCCCTCCAGTTGTACGAGCTCACCGGGGCCGACGCCCGCGACGACGCCGCGATGGGCACCCCCATCGTCGAGGGGCGGACCGGCGAGGTCACGGCCGGCGGCAACGTGCGGGTCTGGGCCGGCCGGATCACCGACCCCTTCTTCATCGACCTCGACGAACTCGCCACCATCAACGGCGCGGTCAAGAACGGCTCAGTGGTGGACCGTTCCGCGTGGCGGGCCGACCAGGCCAGGAACAGCTTCGCCGGCACCACCGTCGAGTCGATCGTTCTCGAGGTCTCCCATGACGAGCCACTGCTGCGCGAGGGCACCGAGATCGGCGTGTGGTGTCGCACCCTGCTGGCCACCGACGCCGGCGGCTGGCGCCAGATCAACCGCGCCGGCCACCCCATGATGTGGCCGATCTTCTGGCCCCACGACACCGACTTCTCCGACCCCGCCAACTTCCGGCACCCCGGCAGCGACCTCGCCGAAGGCGGCGAGGAGATCGCGAACGCGGTCGCCGGGGTCGTCAAGGCGAACGGCACCGCGCCGGATCCACAGGCGTACGGCTGGAGCGTCGCCCGGCAGCTCTACCCCGACCTGCTGTCGTACACGGTCGGCACGGCAGCGAACTTCGGCTTCGCGGGCCGCAACGGACGGGGCCTGGCCGACAACGCGCCCGAGGTGATGTTCTCCCTGGTTCTCAACACCGCGACCACCTCCGGCCTCACCTCGGAGGTCACCAAGGCGGCCCGTTCCGCCACGTTCCCGTACGTGGTTCCGGCCTGAGGCTGCTCGCGGGGCTCGGCGGCCAGCAGGGCGCCGGCCCCTCGCCGAGACCGAACACGACCACCGGCCGACGACCGGGTGACGTTCGCGTCGTTCAGCCCGTTATAGGCGTTTTGCGTAGTTAGTCTCGGAAGCGCTTCCCAGGTTTTCTAGGACGAAGGAGACTCGATGCGCAGAAAGATTCTCGCGGGCCTGGCCGGCGTTGCCGCCGTCGCCGCGCTCGCCGGACCCGCCGCCGCGGACACCACGGGCAACACTGTCGTCACCCTCACCGTCGACGCCGCCGGTGGTCTGTCGATCACTGTGCCGTCGACGGCGAACATCGGCAACGGCGTGGAGGGCACGACCGTCTCCGGTCAACTCGGCCCGGTCACCGTGCTGGACCAACGCGGGTCGCTCACCCCCAACTGGACCGCCAACGTCATCTCCACCGACTTCACCACCGGCGGCGGCAGCTCCGGCGAGACGATCCCGAACATCAACGTCCTGTACTGGTCCGGCCCCGCGACGGCGACCGCCGGCGGCGGCACCTTCACACCGGGCCAGCCGACCTCCGCCGACGCGGTGGTCATCAACGTGCCCCGGACGGCGATGACCCACACCGGCGGCACCGGCAACAACTTCGCCACCTGGAACCCCACCCTGGTGGTGAACGTGCCCGTCGGCACCGTCCAGGGTGTCTACACCGGGACGGTGACACATTCGGTGTTCTGAGCCGCTCGGCCGGCTGGTGCTGCTGACCTCGGTCGCCCTCGTGGCGCTCGGGGTTTCGGCGGCACCAGCCGTTGCCGTGCGGGAGCAGCGACACGATCCGGCCGAGGAGGCCGCGATCAGCATCCGGATGCTGGACATCCCGGCGAGTCGGGTGCAGGATCCCCGCGCCCGGGTCTACATCGTGGACCACCTGAAGCCCGGGGCGACGATCAACCGCCGGGTCGAGGTGCAGAACACCTCCGCCGAGACGCAGAAGATCGAGTTCTATGCCGGCGCCGCGTCGGTCGAGAACAACGCCTTCACCGTGCCCGAGGGGCGCACCGGCAACGAACTCAGCGGGTGGATCCGGCTGAGGACCGCCGCGATGCGGCTGGACCCGGGCGAGCGACGACCGGTCGAGGTCGAGGTCGCCGTGCCGGAGAAGGCCTCGAAGGGCGAGCGGTACGCCGCGATCTGGGCACAGGTCACCAGCGCGACGGAAGGCGCCGGCAACGTCACCCAGATCCACCGGGTGGGCATCCGGGTCTACCTCGACGTCGGTCCGGGTGGTGAGCCGCCAACGGACTTCCGGATCGAGGGGTTGGCCGCGGAGCCCGGCACCGGCGAGTTCCCCGTCGTCACCGCGAAGGTCACCAACACCGGTGAACGCGCGCTGGACATGACCGGCACCCTGTCGCTGACCAAGACCGCGGTCCAGGCCGGACCGTTCAAGGTGACCAACGGGGTGACGATCCTGCCCGGCCAGAGCGGTCAGGTTCGGATCGAGGTCAACCAGACGCTGCCCGCGGGGACCTGGGACGTGCACGCGACGCTCGCCAGCGGCACTGTGCAGCGCACCGCGACCGGGAAGATCGTCCTTCCCGTCGCGGCGCCGATGACGGTCTCGGCCTCCAGCGGGCCGAGTTGGCTGGTCTACCTGGTCGGCGGGATCGCCCTGCTGGTGCTGGGCACCCTTGGTGGCTGGCATCTCGTCCGCAGGCACCGGACCCGGTTGGCCTGACGCCCGCACCACCGCAGAGACTGCCCGGCCGTTGCCTTCCAACGGCCGGGCAGCGGCGTCCCGCCAGCGAAGCGACCCTAGATGACGGAGTGGGTCACGACCGCCACGTAGTCGCCGACCACCACTCCGGACGGGATGGCCACCCACAGGGTGGGGTTCCATGTCGCGGCGTTCGGGCCCCCCGCCTGGCCGGACCACCCGGCGGCGGTACGCGGGGTGGACAGCGACGCCCCGGGCTGCGGCACGAAGGTGCCGATCCCGGTGCTGGCCAGGGCGGGCCCGGAGGCGTACGTGATGTTGCTGGTGGGGATGGTCTCGCCGCCCGAGCCGGAACCCGTGGTGAAGCTCGTGCTGGAGACGACGCTGACCCAGTTTCCGGAGAACGGCCCCCGGTCGTCGGTGACGGTCACCGGACCGAGTTGGCCTGAGACGCCGGTCGTGCCCGAGGTGACGGTGCCGAGTGCGGAGACCGCCGGGACGCTGATGGAGAGCCCGCCGAGCGGGGTGATGACCAGGTCGACCGGTCGGGTCGCGGACTGGTCGAACGAGTCGGTCACCCGGACGGTGAACGGGAACGTCCCGGCCTCGGTGGGCGTGCCGGAGAGCAGCCCGGTGAGCGGGTCGAGGGTCAGCCCGGCCGGCAGGCTCCCCGCGCTGACCGCCCAGGTGAACGGGCCCGTGCCGCCGGTGACAGTCAGCTGGTACTGGTACGGGTCGTACGCCTTGCCGGGTGGGGGCGGTGGGAAGGTCAGCGTCGGTGGCGCGTTGACGGTCACCGACGCGGAGGCGGGCGACTGTGGACCGGTCCCGGCGGCATTCGTCGCGGCCACCTGGAAGGTGTACGAGGCACCGGCGGTCAGCCCGGTGACGATCTGGGTCGTGGCGGTGCCGGTGAAGACCCGGGGGGTCTGCGCCACGGCACCGAGGTAGGGCGTCACCGTGTAACCGGTGATCGGCGACCCCCCGTTGGCCGGGGCCGTCCAGCTCACCGTGGCGGCGTTGGTGCCCGCGGTGGCCGAGGTGTTCGTCGGGGCCGCGGGCACCGTGTACGGGACCACCGCCGCCGAGGGTGGGCTGGCCGCACCGGTGCCGTAGGCGTTCACCGCTGCCACCCGGAAGGTGTACGACGCGCCGACGGTCAGCCCGGTCAGGGTGCGACTGGTGGTGGAGGCGTCGAAGGTGACTGTCGGTTGGGTGACGCCGTCCCGGATCGGGGTGATCAGGTAACTGGTGATCGGGCTGCCGTTGTTCGCCGGCGCGGTCCAGCTCACGGTGGCGCTGGCGCCACCAGCGACAGCGGTGGGCGTGCTCGGCGTGCCGGGGGCGGACGCGTAGACGTAGCTCGCCGATCCGGCGGAGCCTCGGGTGACGACGCTGACCGTGACTGTCGCCGGGCTGGACCGGGCGGGCATGGCGGAGATGCCGAGGGTGCCGTCGGGGTTCACGGTGAAGCAGCCGGCGGCCGGGCCGGAGGTGCACGGCACCAGCAGCACCGACGTGCCGGCCTGCTGCTCGGCGGCCGTACCGATGGTGATCGCTGTCGCTGCGGTGAGGTTGCTGCCGCCGACGGTGACCGGGATGCCTCCGGAGACCGTGCTCTGCGCCGGGGTGACGGTGACGCCGCTCGGTGCGGTGGCCGGCGCGACCGGGGTGGTGCCGGTGGCGAGACCCGGGTTCGCGTCGATCGACGACGAGGTCGCCACCGTCGCGGTCTGGATCTGTGCCGGCGTCACGCCGGTGCCGGTGACGGTCGCGGTGACCGTGATGGGCGGCAGGAAGGTTCCGCCGGCGAACGGGCCGTTGCTGTTGGTGCAGGTGACGCTCTGACCGGAGGGTGCGCCGCAGACCCAACCGGAGCCGAACGCGCCGCGCGGGACGACACCGGCGGGGAGGGTCTGGGCGACCGAGATCGGTGCCGTCTCGGCGGTGCCGGCGTCGACTCCCGCGGTGATCGAGTAGGTCACCGGGTCACCGGGCTGTGGGGTGGCACCGACCGCGCTGGTCTGCGCCACGTTCAGGTCGGGTACCGGGTTGAAGCTGACCGCCCGGGCGTCGTCGACCTCGTGGAAGTCGGTGACCGAGCCGGTCGAGCCCACCCAGCCGAAGGCGAGTTGCCGAGGGTAGCCGTTGGCGTTGAGCCAGGTCGGCGACGGGTACAGGCTGGGCGACACCACCGGGAGCGCGCCTTCCAGGGTTCGGGCCTGCCCGCCGACCGGGGTGAATCTGACCCGGTACTGGCCGGCGGGAGCGGTGATGCCGGTGTCGGTGGTGTACGACGACGAGGTGGTGTTGACGACGACCTCGACCGGCACCACCGACGCCGCTCGGGTGCTGGCCCGCAGCGGCAGCGCAGGAGCCGAGGTGCTTGCGGCGGTGCTGTTCAGCGCGCAGTAGCCGACCCCGTTGCGGCCCGGTCCCCGGACCACCACCTGGCCGGGGACCCGCGCGTTGGTGGTCGAGATGTACGGCGGGTTCGTGCAGCCGGTGCCCTGGTACGTGCTGTTGCTGAAGTTGCCGAAGACGTCCAGGCCGATGCCCAGGTAGCCGTTGGAGAGTCCCGCCGACACGCCGTTGAAGGCCGCCGAGTAGCCCAGCGAGCCGCCCGACGGGCCGAGGGTGGACGGCGACCTCGGGTTGGCCGGGTCGACGGCGGCCAGCGCGAAGGCGAGGCCGTCCGCGCCCGGGTTGCCGCCGCCGTACTGGTAGGTGTTGAAGGTCAGGTGCAGGCCCTGCGAGGTGGGGACGCTCACCGCGCCGAACACCCCGCCCTGCCGGTTGACGGTCGCGGGGGTGAGGCGCAGTTTGCCCGCGCCCTGCGGGTCGGTGGCTGTGGTGCAACTCAGCAGTGGGCCGGTGGTGGAGTTGCCGGCCGCGCTCAGGCAGGCGGCGTTGGTAGTCCCGGTGCCGGGCACTGCTGGCAGCGACACCGCGCCGATGCCGTTCGCGGTGTTCTGGTGAAAGGGCTGGTCGAACAGGACGGAGCCGGCCGCCGACGCCGGGAGCGGTTCGACCACGAGCATCCCGGCGAGCACGACGATGATCAGCGCCCCGGCGCTCGACGGACCACGCCGGTTCCACAACGACATGCCCACTCCCAGCTTTCACTCCAGTACCGATTCGGACTATAACCCCCAAAAACACCCATAATTTCGGTACTCGGATAACCGCGGCAGGCCGACGACCGCCAGCGGAAACGGACCGACCCCCGCCGGCACTCCTGCCGAGGGGGTCGGTCCGTGCGAGATTCGGGACGAGGGCGCTCAGCCCTCGATGTCGCGGGGGTCACGGCTGCGGGGGTAGGTGTTCTTCTCCCCGATCGTGCCGTCCTGCTTCTTGACCACGTGTTCGACGCCGCGGTCGGCCGCCATCTCGCGGCCCTGGGCCTGCGCGTCGGCCTTCACGTCATGCGTGCTGCTGGCCCGCTCGTTGCCCTCCGGCTTGTTCTTCCACTGACCGTCCTCGTGGTACGTGTCGACGTCACCCTTGACCATGGCCGGCTCCTCCCTGGGTCCGAACTGTTCCCCGAATCAGTGCCCCGAGAAGCACCGGGCAAACCGCCGTCCTCAGGAGACGGCCGGGCAGTTGTTGCTCACCCGCCGCAGGATCTGTTCGCGTTCGTCGGTGGTGATGCCCGACGGCTCGCCGTCGAAGTGCGTCTCGACCTTCTCCCAGCCTCGGCGCTGCTCGTAGTGCAGGTGCGGCGCGCCGGAGTTGCCGGTGCTGCCCAGTTTCCCGATCTGCTCGCCCTGGGCGACCTTCTGACCCACCTCGACCAGTGGTGGTTCGAGCAGGTGCAGGTACTGCGTCTCCCACTTGCCGCCGTGATCGATCTTCACCCAGTAACCGCCGCCGCGCCCGCGCGGACCCTCCGGGTTCTCCGGGGTACGACCACCGAGCGACCCGTTGACGCCCGCCACGGTGACAGTTCCGGCATAGGACGCGAGCACCGGCCGCCCCCACGTCTCGCCCTCGACGGGAAAGAAGTCGACGTCGTAGTCGTCGTGGCCGGGATAGGTGCTGAGCTGCCACGTCTCCCCACAGGCCACCGGCATCTGGAAGAGCGGACGCGGCCCGGCCGGTCGCAGCATCGGCACCGCCACCACCGCGATGCCCAGGACGGCCGCCACCGCGACGAGCGCGAGGAGGACGCGGATGGCACGGCGTCGGGGGCGGCGGTGGGCACGGGCTCTGGCGGGGCGGCCGGTCGTCACCGGCCCGAGCATGGCAGATCCCGGCAACGCCACGGCGCCGGGTCAGCGCCTCAAAGCCCTGTCGCACCGCGAGCGGTGACATTGCAGTCGCATCGTCAACGAGGTACCGTCGCATTCAATGCAGTTGTATTGCAAAGAGAGTGGGCCCCCATGCACGTGATCCCGTTGTCCGAGGCGACCACCGACCTGCTCGACCTGGTCGGCGGCAAGGCCGCCGGGTTGGGCGAGCTGATCCGGCGCGGCGAACGGGTCCCCGAGGGCTTCTGCGTCACCACCGAGGCACACCGACTCGGCGTGGTACCGGCCGCCGAGGTCGTCGCCGCGTACCAACGGCTCGGCGCGGGCCGGGTCGCGGTGCGCTCCAGCGCCACGGCGGAGGACCTGCCCGACGCGAGCTTCGCCGGGCAACACGACACCGTGCTCGACGTCGTCGGCGACGCCGAGCTGATCGCCGCCGTCGAGAAGTGCTGGGCCTCGCTGCACAGCGACCGGGCGACCGCCTACCGCGACGCCCGACAGATCGACAACCGGCAGGTGCGGATGGCCGTCGTGGTGCAATGCATGATCACGCCCACGGTGGCCGGGGTGCTGTTCACCGCGAACCCGCTGAGCGGGCGGCGCGACGAGATGACCGTCGACGCGGCCCCCGGTCTCGGCACGGCCGTGGTGGACGGCGCGGCGACTGTGGACCACTACGTCCTCGACGGCGTCAGCCGAGCCGACACCGGCTGCCTGACCTCCGCACACCTGGCCGATCTGCGCGCCACCGGCGAACGGTTGCAGGCCCACTTCGGTTGCCCGCAGGACATCGAGTGGGCGATCGACGCGCACGACGTCCAGTGGCTGCTGCAGGCCCGGCCGATCACCACGATGTTTCCGCAGCCGCCGGCCACCGACAAGCCCCTCCCCCGGGTCTACCTGGAGTTCGGTCACGTCCAGGGCATGCTGCGACCGGTCACCCCGATGGGCATGGCGACACTGCGGACGCAGATCACCGCCATGCTGGCCGCGCTCGGGGTGCGGGTGGAGATCGTGGACATCGGTGGGCGGCTCTACGGCGACCTGACCGACCTGGCCCGGGACCGGTCGTCGCGCAAACGGCTGGTCAAGCTCATGGCTGTCGACTTCGGGCCGCGCGCCCAGGCGGTGATGGAGCACCTGCTGGACGACCCCCGCTTCGCCCCGACCAACGGCGGCCCCCGCCGCGGCCGGGCCCCGGGGGCCGCCTCGCTGCGGACGGCCCGGCGTGCGGTGGTCGGGATCCTGCGGGCGCTGGCCCGTCCCGACACCGCACGGATTCGGATGTTCGAGGCGGTCGAGCGGCTGAGGACCCGGTCTGCGGCCCCCGCCGACCTGCGCACCGCCGCCGACCGGCTGCGCTTCGTGCAGACGGC
>NZ_JAGPXZ010001482.1:0-488 GCF_018070305.1 Micromonospora sp. M51
GCCATGTCCACCAGCAGTTGGCTGACGATCTGGAGGTCGGCCCGGAACTCGTCGCGCATCATCACGTCCTGTGGTCGGTCGCCGCCGACGGGTGCCGGCGCAGGGGTTTGAGCAGGTGCGACGCCAACGGTAGGGCGCGCGGACGGACCCCGGATGAACCACGGTGAACGACGCCAGACGTGGGGGTGAACAGTTGTGTAAGTGAGGGTGTTTCGTCCCGTTCTGTGTGGTAGCCAGGTTAACAATGACCCTACGATCGCCGGGTGGAGTGGGCAGTGGCGGTCGTGGTGGTCGTGGCGTTGGTGGCCGGGATGGTCGCCGGTCTGCTGCTGCCCCGGTTCCTGCCGAGGCGGGACGACCGCTCCGCGTCGACGGGGAGCGTCAGCTTCCGCTGGAACAGGGGGAGGCCCGCGATCGCCGACGAGCAGCAGGCCGGGCTCGGCCGCCGGACGATCGACTCGCTCCGGGCCGGTGTCGTGGTACTGGAC
>NZ_JAGPXZ010001483.1:0-488 GCF_018070305.1 Micromonospora sp. M51
GGGTGGGGTCGGTGACGTCGTGGATCTCGGTGGCCACCATGGCCGTCAGGTGCGGTAGCGCCTCGGCCATCGCGGCCAGGTCCGCCTCCGCAACGTCGTCCTCCATGCTCCCGCCAGCCGACGACGGGCTGAAGATCTCCTGCGCGAACCCGAGCGGCAGGCTGCCGAACGCGTGCATCGCCCGATGCGCGAGGCGGTGCGAGAACCCTGCGCCGAGCAGGGTGCCCACGATCCCGTCGTAGTAGGCGTACAGACCGACGGGGATGGTGCGACGCGAGCCCAACAGACCGGGCATCCACGGGTGACGCAGCATGATCTGACGCGCCGCGAGGAACTGCCGGCGCAGCCGCGTCCGCCAGTCCTCGTCCCCACCGTTCGTGGCGATGCCACCAACCGCCGCCGCACCGATCTCGGCGACCACGGTCTCCACGACGCCATCGAGGAGCGCCTCCTTGGCGGGCAGATGGTGGTAGAGCGACATGGCCTCG
>NZ_JAGPXZ010001484.1:0-487 GCF_018070305.1 Micromonospora sp. M51
GTTTATCGCTATCATCAAAGATTAAACCGCCAGTTTCTACTTTCATAACAGAACTCCTTTTTGTTTGTATGTATTGCAATTATACATCTTTTTGCAATACAAACGCAATACTTTTTTTTATTTTATTTTGGTTTATATACGGTTTTTTTTCTTTTCTTCGGCATAGATAGGGGGGCAAATGCTAGCGAGAATGGCGAAAAACAGCCCTTATTGCCCTTTTCGAGCCGATAGGCTCCCCATCATAGCGTTACGGCTTAGGCGTTGATTTACGGCTTGATTTGGAGCGTTCAGAGCGTTCAGACCGTTTTTGTGATTCATACTGTTTTTTTTCTTCTTCGTATTTTTTTCTGATACGTTCTGAATTTTGTTGCGATTTTCTTCTGAGTTCCGCTAACTGTTCCGCTTTTTGTCTTTCGCGTTCCGCCCACCAGGCCGCCCTTTCTTCTTTTTCTTTTTCGATCTCGGCAAGCCTTTTTTGTCTTCGTTC
>NZ_JAGPXZ010000158.1:0-9896 GCF_018070305.1 Micromonospora sp. M51
GTGCTCGACCAGGATCAGCGTGGTGTCGGCGTCCAGCGCGCCGGCCACCGCGTGCCGGACCAGGTCGGCCCCGGCCGGGTCGAGGTTGGCGGTCGGCTCGTCGAGCAGCAGCAGGGCGGGGCGCAGGGCCAGCGCGCCGGCCAGGGCGAGGCGTTGCTGCTCGCCGCCGGAGAGCGCCGCCGTGCGGCGGTCGCGGGGGTACGGGAAGCCGACCCGGTGCAGGGCCTCGTCGACCCGGGGCCAGATCTCGTCGGCAGGTACCCCCCGGTTCTCCAGCCCGAACGCGACGTCGTCGCCGCAGCGGGCCATCACCAGTTGGGTCTCCGGGTCCTGGAAGACGACGCCGACCCGTTCCCGCCCCTTGCGCGGGTCGAGCCCGTCGATCTCGACGGTGCCCTCCTGCTCGCCGGAGTCGTCGGGAAGCAGCCCGGCCAGCGCGCTGAGCAGGGTGCTCTTGCCGGCCCCCGAGGGCCCGAGCAGCAGCACCCGTTCCCCGACCTCGATGCGCAGGTCGACCCCGCGCAGCGCCCAGGCCCGCCGCCCGGCGTGCCGCCACCCGAACCCCCGCAACACCACAGCGCCCACCGAACCCCCTCCCAACCTGTCCAGCCCCGCCTCATCCACGTTGATCAAGAGGTTTGCGTCAGAAAACCGGCTTCTGTTGACGCAAACCTCTTGATCAACGCCATCGGGTGGGGGTTAGACCAGGGCGCGGTCTCGGCCTACCGGGAAGCGGTCCAGGACGCCGGTGTTGGCCAGGGCCCTGGTCAGCAGCCAGTCGCCCGCGCCGGCGATCACGGTGGCGCTGACGACGGTGAGCAGCGCGTACGGGATGCGGTAGTCGGCCAGCGCGTAGTCGACGTTCCAGACGAAGAAGTCGAACAACGCGGCGCTGAGACCGGTCAGCGCGCCGGCGAGCACGGCTGTCGGCAGCCGGAACGACCGGTACCGGAAGGCGGCGAAGGCCAGCTCGGCGCCGATGCCCTGCACGATCCCCTGCGGGATCACGGTGCCGGCCCACTGGCTGCCCAGCAGCGCGGACAGGACCGCGGCCACGGTCTCGCAGTAGAGCGCGGCACCGGGCTTGCGGATGACCAGCCCACCGATCACCGCCGGCATCAACCAGACGCCGTAGAGCAGCGTCTGCGCCGGCGGGAAGAAGGCGAACGCGCCCTCGGTGGCGCTCCAGACCAGGCCCCAGGCCCAGAAGATGACGCCGAAGGCGACCGCGATCACCGAGGCGACCACGATGTCGATGGTGCGCCAACGGTTGGTGGTGTTGTCCATGATTGCTCCCAGTTCAACGAAGAGAACCAGGAGAAGACGCACGCCGCGTCCGGTGGCACCGGACTGCGGCGCGGCTGGAGGTCGACCGAACTCCCTGCGCTGGCATTACCCAGATCAGGTTCGAGGGTCTGCGGGCGTACCCGCACTCTCAGCGCTGTGCGCTCCCCTGTCGGATATGAAGTTGTCTCGGTGACGCTAACACCGACCCGGGTCGTGGGCCCAGCAGGGCATGCGCCTGACCTGCGGGAGCGGCCGGCCCACCGTCTTCTGGGTACGCTTCCGATCATGCGGGTTGATGCACGAGGCCTCACGTTCGACGTGACAGTCGACGGTCCACCGGACGGCGTGCCCGTCCTGCTGCTGCACGGTTTCCCTCAGCACAGCGGTGAGTGGGACGACGTGGTGCCGCGGCTGCACACGGGTGGGCTGCGCACGTACGCGCTGGACCAGCGCGGCTACTCGCCCGGCGCCCGGCCCACTGCGGTGGCCGACTACCGCATCCCCGAACTCGTCGCCGACGTGGTGGCGGTGCTCGACGCGCTGGAGCTGGACGCCGTGCACCTGGTCGGCCACGACTGGGGCGCGGTGGTGGCGTGGGCGGTCGCCGCCCGGCACCCCGACCGGGTGCACACACTGACCGCGGTGTCCGTGCCGCATCCGGCGGCCATGGCGCACGCCCTGAGCACCGACAGCGGACAGAAGGCCCGCTCGTCGTACATGGCGTTGTTCCGCAAGCCGGACAAGGCGGAGAAGGTGCTGCTGGCGTGGCACGCCGCCGCGCTGCGCAAGCTGCTCGGCGGGGTGGGCGACGCGTCCCGGGTGAACAGGTACGCCGACCCGATGCGCGAGCCGGGGGCGCTCACGGCGGCCCTGAACTGGTACCGGGCGATGTCCCGCGCCGACCTGGCCGGCGTCGGCCCGGTCACGGTGCCCACCACGTACGTCTGGAGTGACCGGGACGTCGCCATCGGCCGGACCGCCGCCGAGGCGTGCGCGCCGAACGTCACCGGGGACTACCGCTTCGTGCAGCTGTCCGGGGTGAGTCACTGGATCCCGGACGAGGCGCCGGCCCCACTCGCCGAGGCGATCCTGGCCCGGGCCGGCTAAGTGGCAGGCAATCGAACGACGGAGGACGTATGACGGTGAGTGCCGAGGACTACCTGGCCGTGGTGACCGAGACGATCGGCCGGGTGGCCGCCAGCCAGCGGGAGGCGGTGGGGCGGGCCGCCGACCTGATCGCCGAGGCGGTCCGGGCCGACGGCGTGGTGCACGCGTTCGGCACCGGGCACTCGGAGGCCCTCGCGATGGAGATCGCCGGGCGGGCGGGTGGTCTGGTGCCGACCAACCGGATCGCGCTGCGCGACCTGGTGCTGATCGGCGGCGAGCCGGCCGACCGGCTCGGCCCGCTGCTGGAACGGGACCCGGCCGTCGCGCACCGCCTCTACGAGCTGGCCCCGGTGCGCCCCACCGACGTCTTCGTGCTCGCCTCGAACTCCGGGGTCAACGGCGCGATGGTGGAGTTCGCCACGCTGGTGAAGGAGCACGGTCACGGGCTGGTGGCGATCACCTCGGCGCAGCACTCCGGCCGGATGACGTCCCGGCACCCGTCGGGGCGCAAGCTGAGCGACCTCGCCGACGTGGTGCTCGACAACGGTGCCCCGTACGGCGACGCGACGCTGCCCCTGCCCGGCGGTGGCGCGGTCGGCGCGGTCTCCTCGATCACCGCGGCGTTGCTGGCCCAGCAGGTGACGGTGGAGGTCGTGGCGCGGTTGCTGGCGGCGGGGCAGCGGCCCCCGGTCTACCTGTCGGCGAACATCCCCGACGGCGACGCGCACAACAACGAGCTGGAAGCCCGGTACGCGGGCCGCATCCGACGCGGGTCCTGACGTTGCCACGCGATGAACGGCCGATGTCGTGAACCTGTTTCGCGCTCGGCCGGGTGGGGCATTGGCGTTGCTGCCGGCGGCCGGGACCGCCGGCAGTAGCGTCTCACCGGAGGTAGCGCGTGTCCAAGGAGACCGAGAAGCAGCGTTGGCAGCGCAACTTCGCCGACCTGCTGCAGGAGTTGCGGGTCGCTCAGACTGGCGTTCAGATCCTCTTCGCCTTCCTGCTCACCCTGCCGTTCAGTAACGGGTTCACCAGGACCAGCGAGTTCCAACGCGACGTGTACATCGTGGCGTTGCTCGCGGCGGCCGCCGCCACCGCGATGATCATCTCGCCGGTGGCGTTCCACCGGGCGCTCTTCCGGCAGGGGCGTAAGCCCGAACTGGTGCGGTTCGCCCACCGGATGGCCACCGGCGGTCTCGCCTTCATGCTGATCGCGATGGTCAGCGCCGTCCTGCTGATCACCGACTTCGTGTTGGACCGGCCGATCGCCTTCCTGCTCAGCGCCCTGACCGGGCTGTGGTTCCTCACGTTCTGGATGATCCTGCCGTTCGCCCGGCGCAACTGGGGTGAGGACGACATCGACGACGATGACGACGACCCGGACACGATCGACGGCCGCTGACCGCACCGATCCGCACGCAGCGCTACCCCCGGGTAACAACCGGGGGTAGCGTGACGGTAGTCGCACACGTCGACGCAGCCGCACCGAACTTCGAGGGGGCAGCCGTGACCACGACGCAGAACGGCCGACCGGCACCGGACGGCCCCGACTCCGAAGCCACCGCCCAGGCCGCGGCGCCACTGCCCGCGGAAGCCGGACAGGTCTCCGAGAAGGAGGCCCGGCAGGTCGCCGAAGCCGCCCGAGAGTCCACCTGGGACCGACCCAGCTTCGGCAAGGAGTTGTTCCTCGGCCGCTTCCGGCTCGACCTGATCGACCCGTGGCCCCGATCCGACCCGGACGACGTGGCCCGGGCGGAGGAGTTCCTTGGTCGGTTCCGCGCCTTCCTGGCCTCCGAGGTGGACGGCGCCGCCATCGAACGGGACGGCTCCATACCCGACTCGGTGTTCCACGGCCTGGCTGACCTCGGCGCGTTCGGCATGAAGATCGACCGGAAGTACGGCGGGCTCGGGCTGAGCAACCTGCACTACTGCCGGGCGCTCATGCTGGCCGGCTCGGTCAGCCCGGCCATCGGCGCGCTGCTCTCGGCCCACCAGTCGATCGGTGTGCCACAGCCACTGAAGATGTTCGGCACCGCCGAGCAGAAGCAGCGCTTCCTGCCCCGGCTCGCGGCCGGTGAGGTGTCGGCGTTCCTGCTCACCGAGCCCGACGTCGGCTCCGACCCGGCCCGGCTGGCCACCGTCGCCGAGCCGACCGAGGACGGCACCGGTTACCGGCTCAACGGGGTGAAGCTCTGGGCCACCAACGGCATCGTGGCGACCCTGCTGGTGGTGATGGCCCGGGTGCCGGCCACTGAGGGCCGCCGGGGCGGGATCACCGCGTTCGTGGTGGACGGCGACAGCGAGGGCATCACCGTCGAGCGGCGCAACGAGTTCATCGGCCTGCGCGGCCTGGAGAACAGCCTGACCCGGTTCCACGACGTGTTCGTCCCCGCCGAGAACGTCATCGGCGGCGAGGGCAAGGGGCTGAAGATCGCCCTGACCACCCTGAACACCGGCCGGCTCTCACTGCCGGCGATGTGCGTGGGCGCCGGCAAGTGGGCGTTGAACGTGGCCCGTGGCTGGGCCGCCGACCGGGTCCAGTGGGGTCGACCGGTGGGCGAGCACGAAGCGGTCGCGCAGAAGCTGTCCTTCATCGCCGCCACCACGTACGGCATGGAGACCATGCTCGACCTCTGCTGCCTGCTCGCCGACGACGACCGCAACGACATTCGGATCGAGGCGGCGCTGGTCAAGCTGTACGCCAGCGAGATGGCCTGGAAGATCGCCGACGAGCTGGTCCAGATCCGGGGCGGGCGCGGCTACGAGACGGCCGATTCGCTGGCGGCCCGTGGCGAACGCCCGGCCGCCGTCGAGCAGATGCTGCGCGACCTGCGGATCAACCGGATCTTCGAGGGCTCCACCGAGATCATGCACCTGCTGATCGCGCGGGAGGCGGTCGACGCCCACCTGTCGGTGGCCGGCGACATCATCGATCCGGACGCGGGGCTGGGCCGCAAGGCCCGCGCCGGCGCGCGGGCGGGCGCCTTCTACGCGAAGTGGCTACCCACCCTCGCCGTGGGCCGGGGGCAGACCCCCTCGGCGTACGCCGAGTTCGCCCCGCTCGCCGCGCACCTGCGCCAGGTGGAGCGTTCCTCGCGCAAGCTGGCCCGGTCGACGTTCTACGCGATGTCCCGCTGGCAGGGAAAGATGGAACGTAAGCAGGCGTTCCTCGGCCGGGTGGTGGACATCGGCGCCGAGTTGTTCGCGATGTCGGCGGTCTGCGTCCGGGCCACCGCCGAACGTGACAGCCGACCGGAGAACGTCGAGCTGGCCGACCTGTTCTGCCGGCAGGCGCGGGTGCGGGTCGACGCCCTGTTCGCCGCACTCTGGGACAACACCGACTCGGTCGACACCGCCGCCGCGAAGCGCATCCTCGCCGGCCGCTACGCGGGCCTGGAGGAAGGTGTGCTCACCCCGTCCGAGGAGCTGCCCTGGGTGGCCCGCTGGTCGCCTGGCCCGTCCACCGCCGAGGACGTCCGTCGCCGCATCCCCCCGAAGCCGTGAGCGCCGCGCCGCGCCGACTGGCCGTCGGCGGCGCGGGTCGGCGGCGGTGCGGGTCGGCGGCGGTGCGGGTCGGGCGGTGTTGGTCAGCGGGAGACCGCCCAGGCCAGCACCCCCGCCAGGATCAGACCGTTGAGCCCGGCCAGCGCCAGGTACGCCGCAGGTGGGATCTTCTTGCCCCGGCGGACGAAGGAGACCAGGACGGCGGCGTAGCCGAGCAGCAGTACGGCGAGGACGACGAGGAAGTAGAACACCCGACGACCTTAGCGGCCCCGGTCGCGCAGGCCGAGTTGGCGCAGCTCCAAGGCGGCCAGAGCGTCGACAGTCGCGTCGTCGCCGCGACGCCACGCCTCGGCGACGTCCGGGCCGATCCGGGTCAGCTGGCCCAGCGGCTGGGTGGCCAGCGCGCGCAGGGCGAGCAGGTCCCGGCCGGCCGGCCCGGCCGCCAGCTTCGCCGCCGACCCGGCCCGACGCATCCAGCGGACCCGCAACGGCAGCCAACCGAGGAGCACGATGCCGAGCGGGAAGATCAGCACCGCGATGGCCAGGGCGAGGGCCAACTGGTCGACCAGGTGCTGCTGATCGCGGCCGGCGTCGGCGAGCGATCGGGCGGCATCGGCGGCGCGTTGGAACGGGGCGGTGAGTTCGTCGCCGACCAGCGGCACCCGGCCGACCTTGCTGCCGGCGTCGCCCAGGTTGTCGGCGAGGCCACTACCGGCGCCCTCCAGCTTCTGCCCCGGTACGGCGAGCTTCTGCACCAGGTCGTGCAGCCACAGCGCACCGCGGATCGCCGCGTACACCCAGACGACGACGAGCAGGTCGGTGAGCACCTGACGGACGGCGGTCGGAAACCGATCGGCATAGATTTTCACGCCGGCCAGCGTGCCACGAACGTCCCGCTCCGTGCAGCAGTGATGTGAGCCCGGCACGCGACCGGCCGGCGACCGCGCCGGAGCGTCGCGCCAGCGGCGGCGCTGCCGGTCAGCGCGGGCAGGTCGGGCAGGTGCCGAAGATCTCCAGGGTGTGGCTGACGTCGGCGTAGCCGTGCTGCGCGGCGACCCGGTCGGCCCAGCTCTCCACGGCCGGGCCGGCCACCTCGACGGTACGACCGCAGACCCGGCAGACCAGGTGGGGGTGGGGCCCCTCGCTGCACCGGCGGTAGAGGTGCTCGCCGCCCGGCGGGCGCATCACGTCGATCTCACCCGCGTCGGCCAACCCCTGCAGGGTGCGGTAGACGGTGGTCAGGCCGACCCGCTCGCCGCGCTGGCGCAGCATCGCGTGCAGGTCCTGAGCGCTGTGGAAGCCTTCCATCTCGCCCAGCAGCGCGCTCACCGCCGAGCGTTGCCGGGTGTTGCGCACCGCGGCGCCGCTCTCGCTCATGATCCCTCCCCGGCGTGGCTGACCGCGTCCGCCACGATGTGCGCGACGTGTTCGTCGACCAGGCTGTAGGCGATCTCCCGACCTCGGCGGGAGCCGCGCACCACGCCCGCTCCGCGCAACACCCGCAGGTGCTGTGAGACCAGCGGTTGCGCGGCCCCGAGCTTCTCGACCAGCTCGTGCACGCACCGCTCGCCGCCGGCCAGCTCACTGACGATGGCCAGCCGAATGGGCGCGGACAGGGCGCGGAGCAACTCGCTGGCCCCGTCGAATCCGTCGTAGCCCGTCGCGCTGGTCATCCTGCAACGGTAACCAATACCACCGACGTCCACCGCGCAGGCTCAGCTCAGCACGACCTCGTGCGGCTCCGGTGCCGGTGCGGCGGTCGGCGTCGTGCGGCGGCGCACCACCCGCCAGACACCGCCCGCCACGGCCACCACCAGGAACGAGGCGATCGCCACCAGCACCACCGACGCGCCCGGCGCGGTGTCCGCGGTGGCCGCCACCCAGACACCCGAGCCGGCGGCGAACAACCCGAGCGCCATCGCGGCCGCCATCGTGCTGCGGAAACCCCGGGTGACCTGCTGAGCGGTGGCGACCGGC
This sequence comes from Micromonospora sp. M51, assembly GCF_018070305.1. Taxonomy (NCBI): domain Bacteria; kingdom Bacillati; phylum Actinomycetota; class Actinomycetes; order Micromonosporales; family Micromonosporaceae; genus Micromonospora; species Micromonospora sp. M51. The sequence continues at coordinate 7,876 of NZ_JAGPXZ010000158.1, forward strand.
ACCACCATCAGCGCGCTGATCAGCAGCACCCCGACGGCCCGCATGGCGATGGTCACGGTGACCGCCGTGGCGACCGCGATCAGCAGGTTCAGCGTGCGGACCGGGAGGCCGGAGACCCGGGCGTACTCCTCGTCGTGGCTCACCGCGAACAGCGCCGGGCGCAGCGCGATCATCGTGACCAGGATCGCCGCGCCGAGCACCGCGATGGTGGTCAGGTCGGCGGGCGAGATGGTGGTCAGCGACCCGAACAGGTACGCGTTCAGGTTCGCGCTCGTCGCGTCGGAAAGACCGACCAGGAGTACGCCGCCCGCGATACCGCCGTAGAAGAGCAGGGCCAGGGCAAGATCACCGGAGGTACGCCCGCGAGCGCGGACGATCTCGATGGCGATCGCGCCGATGGTGGCGGCGATCACCGCGACCAGCACCGGTGAGCGGTTGAGCAGCAGCCCCGCCCCAACCCCGGTCAGCGCCACGTGCCCCACCCCGTCGCCGATCAACGCCAGCCGGCGCTGCACCAGGTAGATGCCGAGCGCCGGCGCGGCCAGGCCGATCACCAGCGCGCCGATCAGGGCGCGCTGCATGTAGGGGTACTGGAAGAGTTCCATGGGTCAGTTGCTCCACAGCCCGGCGGGCTCGTCGTAGCAGTGCGGGTGCACGTGGTCGTGGTCGGGCTCCGCGTGGTGGCCGGCCGGGTCCGGCACCGCGCCGTCATGGGCGATGCGACCCTCGTGGACGACCACGGCCCGGCTGATCACCGGGCGCAGCGGGCCCAGCTCGTGGGCGACGAGCAGCACGGTCCCGCCACGGGCGACGAAGTCGCGCAGCGCGCCGGCGAACGCCTCCTGACTGGCCGCGTCCACCCCGGCGGTCGGCTCGTCGAGGACCAGCAGCTCCGGCTCGCCGGCCAGGGCGCGGGCGATCAGGGTGCGCTGCTGCTGGCCGCCGGAAAGCGTGGACACCGGGTCGCCGGCCCGGTCGGCGAGCCCGACCGCGCGCAGCGCCGCGTCGACGGCGGCCCGGTCGGCCCGACCCGGCGGACGCAGCACCCCTCGACGGGCCAGCCGGCCGGAGGCCACCACCTCGCGGACGGTGGCCGGCCCGCCGCCGCCGGCGCCCAGGCGCGGCGGGACGGCCCCGATGCGCGCCCACTGTCGGCACCGGCGCAACGGCCGGTCGCAGAGGGTGACCGAGCCGGCGCTGATCGGCACCAGGCCGAGCACGGCGCGGATCAGGGTGGACTTGCCGGAGCCGTTGGCGCCGAGAATCGCGACCACCTCGCCCGCGCTCACGGTGAGCGAGATGTCCCGGAGCACGGGGCGGCCGTCGTAGCCGACCACCCCGTGCTCGACGGTGATGACAGGTGAGGTCACGAGCAGCCCAGGGCGGTCTGCAGGGTCCGCAGGTTGGTGCGCATCACCGAAAGGTAGTCCCCGTCGCTGCCGGCGGCGAGCCCTTCGATCGGGTCGAGCACGGCGGTCTTCGCGCCGACCTGACCGGCGATGGTCTCGGCCACCTTCGGGCTGACCAGGGTCTCGAAGAAGATCGTGGTGGCCTGGTGCTCCTTCGCCTCCTCGATCACGTGCGCGAGGCGCTGCGGCGAGGGCTCGACGTCGGGGCTCAGCCCGGTGATGCCGACCTGGTCGAGCTGGTACCGGTCGGCGAGGTAGCCGAACGCGGCGTGGCTGGTCACGATCTCCCGCCGCTGGCAGGTCGCCAGACCGTGCTTGAACTCGTCGTCAAGCGTCGTCAGATCGGCGCGCAGGGCCGCCGCCCGGGCGGTGTAGTCGGCGGCGTGGTCCGGGTCGGCAGTGCCGAGTCGCTGGGCGAGCTGGTCGCCGATGCCGGCCAACCGGGTCGGGTCGAGCCAGACGTGCGGATCCTTGCCGCCGCTCTCCTCGGTGTGCCCCTCCTCGCCCTCGTGGTCGTGGCCGCCGGCGGACGCGTCCAGCAGCGGCTGCACGCTTGTCACGTCGAACGCCCGGTCGCCGCCGTTCTGGGCCACGGCGTCGTCCACCGCCGGC
>NZ_JAGPXZ010001485.1:0-483 GCF_018070305.1 Micromonospora sp. M51
GTGATCAGCAGGGTGCGACTCATCGGCCAGCCTCCCGGGCGTACGCGCGGGCGGCGGCCATCCGCTCCACGGTGGACGGATGCGAGGCCGAGTAGAGGTATTCCCAGCGGGGCGGGTCGGGATCGCCGAGGTTGACCGAGCCGAGCCGGCGCTGCATCGACTCGAAGGACTCCGGGTCGTTGGTGAGCGCGAGCGCGTGTGCGTCGGCCCGCGCCTCCACCCGACGGGACATCAGCGCCTGCACCGGGGCGGCGACCAGCCCGGCCACTGTGACCAGGGCGACCAGCAGCGGAAACGCGGCAGGTTGGGCCACCGAGTCGACGCCGGCCAGCCGCAGCAGTGGACCCCACGAGCCGAGCAGGTAGAGCGCCACCACCGCCGCCGCCGCACCCAACGCCCCGGTCAGCGTGCCGACCGCCACGTCGGAATCCTTCGCGTGCCCCAACTCGTGCGCCACGACGGCGGTCACCTCGGCCGGGGTCG
>NZ_JAGPXZ010000159.1:0-9819 GCF_018070305.1 Micromonospora sp. M51
GCAGCAGATCCTCGGCGTGCTCGGCGACATCCTCGGTGTCCTCACCGGTGTGCTGGCCGCCATCGCCGGCATCTCACTGCTCGTCGGCGGCGTCGGCGTCTCCAACATCATGCTGGTCAGCGTCCGGGAGCGGACCCGGGAGATCGGGCTGCGCAAGGCCGTCGGCGCGCGTCCCCGCGACATCGGCGTGCAGTTCCTGCTGGAAGCGGTGCTGCTCACCACGATCGGCGGGGTCACCGGAATGGCGCTGGGCGTGGGAACCGCTCTGCTGGTCGACGCGCTGTCGCCGATCCCGGCCGCGATCACCTGGTGGTCGCTGGCGCTCGCCTTCGGCGTGTCGGCGGTGGTGGGCATCGTCTTCGGGGTGGTTCCCGCGCAGCGCGCCGGCCGCCTCGACCCGGTCGTCGCGCTGCGCACCGAATGAGCACCGCCGGAACAACCGGACGGTGCACGCGCACGGGCGGATACCGGGAGCACGGATCGGGTGAACCGGCCACCGAAACATGATCAGTTGCACGAAGGGATCGCGCCGGTCACAACCGCCCCGCTACCGTACTGGTAACACGCGCGTCGCCGGCCCGGCCCGGAGCATCCGTCGGGTTGGCACGCGCCGGGCATGGGATGGGTCGGTGAGCCATGGCCGGGTCACAGTCCGACGGACGGCTGTCGGAGGTCAAGTTCCTGACCGTCGCGGAGGTGGCGACGGTCATGCGGGTGTCGAAGATGACTGTCTATCGCCTGGTGCACAGCGGTGAGCTCACCGCCGTCCGGGTCGGCCGGTCGTTCCGGGTGCCCGAGCACGCGGTGCACGAATATCTCCGGGGTGCGTTTCAGGAAACCGCCTGAGCCACCACCACACCGCCCGCCACCGCCGGCTGACCGGCATCGGTGAGCGTACGGAGTGAGATCGCGAGCCGCGCAGTCGTGGACCTGAGGCGGCCGCGACGGGGGCGCGTTGGTCCGGCTGACGCCCTCCGGCTACCCTGGAGCCCGACCGAGACCCCACAGGTGCGCCCCGCCGCCCAGACTGGTCCGGTCCGTTGTCCGCAAGCGGTCGCCGTCGCCACCTGCGTGGTGTCATCCGGTCCGCCCCGCACGTTGTATCGAAAGGCTGTCGTATGGGCTCGGTGGTCAAGAAGCGCCGTAAGCGCATGGCTAAGAAGAAGCACCGCAAGCTGCTGCGCAAGACCCGCGTCCAGCGTCGCCGTCTCGGCAAGTGATCGCCGCCGGGCTCAGCGCCCGGCGTGCGTCGCTTGCCAAACTGTCGACCTCCGGAGGCTCAGGTGATCAGGCCGTGGTCGTCCCGGCTCGGTCCATCCTGCCGGCGTAGGTGCGTCAGATGACCCCCGGTGGCACCTCAGGTGCTCCGGGGGTCGTCGTCGTCACCGGAGTGGGCCGTTACCTGGGTGCCCACGTGGCGGCCCGACTGGCCGCCGACCCCCGCATCGAACGGGTCATCGGGGTGGACGCACCGGACGCCGGCACCGAGTTCCCCGACCTGCTGGACCGGGTCGAACGGATCCGCGTCGACAGCGGAGCGCTCGGTGGCCTCCTCGCCGACCTGGACGTCGACGCGGTGGTGCACCTCGCGCTGGTCACCTCACCCGACCCGCAGCACGGCGGCCGGTCCGCGATGAAGGACCAGAACGTCATCGGCAGCATGCAGATGCTCGCCGCCTGCCAGCGGGCACCCCGGCTGCGCAAGCTCGTGGTCCGCTCGTCGACCGCCGCGTACGGGGTGTCGTTCCGGGATCCTGCGGTCTTCACCGAGGAGACCGAGCCCCGCGAGGTGCCGCGCGGCGGTTTCGGCCGCGACATCCTCGACCTGGAGGGGTACGTCCGTGGCTTCCGGCGCCGCCGGCCCGACGTCACCGCCACGGTGCTGCGCTTCGCCCCGTTCATCGGCTCGACCGCCGACACCACGCTGACCCGTTACTTCTCGCAGCCGTTCGTGCCGACGGTCTTCGGCCGCGACCCCCGCCTGCAGTTCCTGCACTTCGACGACGCGTTGGAGGTGCTGCACCGGTCGATCGTGGAGGACCATCCGGGCACGTACAACGTCGCTGGTCCGGGGGTGCTGTCGCTGTCCCAGGCGATCCGGCGGGCCGGCCGGGTCGCCGTGCCGGTGCTGGAGCCGGGTCTGTCGGGGGCCGCCGCGCTGGCCCGCACCATGGGCTTCGGCCGCTACGGCCTGGACCAGGTCGACCTCTTCGTGCACGGCCGGGTGGTCGACACCAGCCGGCTGGAGCAGGAGTACGGCTTCACACCCCGGTCGACAGCCGCCGCCTTCGAGGACTTCATCCGCGCCCATCACGGCGGGGTGGTGGTCACCCGGGATCAGCTGGCCGCCGCCGAGAAACTCGTCCTGGACGGCATCCGGCAGGTCCGATCAGCCATGCGGGAGCGGTCATCGTGAGCGCGAGGAGTGAGCCGGGTTTGCGAGCCCCGCAGTCGCGAACAGAGGTGGCGCTGTGAGTGCACCGGAGGAGGGGCGCGACCCGCAGTCGGTCGGGCGTTTCGACGTACCTCAGCAGGTGCCCGGGCCGGATGCGGAGCCGGCGCGGCGCAACGGACACCGGCCGGCCGCGCAGGCCGCGCCGACCCCGACCCCGGCAGCGCCCCCGACTCCGGCCGACCGGGTCGACGCCGGGCTGCGCGCGGGCACCGGGCCGGCGGTGGCGGACCGGCCGGGGGACCACTGGGACCGCAAGGTCGCGAACGGGTTGGCGTTTCTGCGCCGGCGGCTCGCCGGTGACTACGAGGTCGACGAGTTCGGGTTCGACTCGGAGTTGACCGACGCGGTCTTCCACCCGTTGCTGCGGGTGCTCTACCGGGACTGGTTCCGCACCGAGGTCAGCGGGGTGGAGCATGTGCCAGTGGACGGGCCCGCCCTGGTGGTCGGCAACCATTCCGGGACGGTGGCGCTGGACGCCCTGATTCTCTCCGCGGCGCTGCACGACAAGCATCCCGCCCACCGTTACCTGCGGTTGCTCGGCGCCGACCTGGTCTTCCGGATGCCTGTCGTCTCCGAGTTGGCCCGCAAGACCGGCGGCACGGTGGCCTGCAACCCGGATGCGGAGCGGCTGCTCGGCGGCGGCGATCTGGTCGGGGTGTTCCCGGAGGGTTTCAAGGGCATCGGGAAGCTCTACGCCGACCGGTACAAGCTGCAACGCTTCGGGCGGGGCGGGTTCGTCTCGGCGGCGCTGCGCACCGGCACCCCGATCGTGCCCGTCGCCATTGTCGGCGGCGAGGAGATCTACCCGATGCTCGCCGACATCAAGCCGCTGGCGCGGCTGCTCAAGCTGCCGTACTTCCCGGTCACGCCGACGTTCCCGTTGCTCGGCCCGCTGGGCATGGTGCCGCTGCCCAGCAAGTGGCTGATCGAGTTCTGCCCGCCGATCCCCACCGCCCACCTGACCGACTCGGCGGATGACCCGCTGGTGGTCTTCAACCTCGCCGACCAGGTGCGGGAGACCATCCAGCAGACCCTGCACACGTTGCTGGAGCGACGGCCCGACCCGTTCGGCCCGTAGCCGGCGGTCCTCAGCCGGCGCGCCGGCGGCGCTGGAGGGCCAGGCCGGCGGTGACCGCGCCGGCGACCAGCCCGGCCGCGGCAGTCGACGGTACGGCGATCTTGACCGCTCGCCGGCCGGTGCGGAAGTCCCGTACCTCCCAGCCGTGCTGGCGGGCCTGCCGCAGCAGAACGCCGTCCGGGTTGACGGCGACCGCCCGCCCCACCACGGAGAGCAGCGGCAGGTCGTTCGCCGAGTCGCTGTAGGCCGCGCAGCGGGTCAGGTCGAGCCCTTCCACAGCGGCGAGCTGGGTGACCGCCTCGGCCTTGGCCGGTCCGTGCATCAGGTCACCCACCAACCGCCCGGTGTACGCCCCGTCCACCACCTCGGCCACGGTACCGATGGCACCGGTCAGGCCGAGTCGGGCGGCGATCACCCGGCCGATCTCGACGGGGGCGGCGCTGACCAGCCAGACCCGCTGACCGGCGTCCAGGTGACGCTGCGCGAGCTGGTGTGTGCCGGCCCAGATCCGGGGGGCCATCAGCTCGTCGAAGATCTCCTCGGCGAGGTGTTCGACCTCGTTGACCCGCCAGCCCTCGACGAAGGCCAGCGCCGCCTCCTTGGCCAGTGACATGTCACCGGCGTGTTCCCGGGCGAGCAGCCGAAAACGGAGCTGCTGCCAGGCGAACCGGGCCAGGTCGGCGGTGGTCACGTAGTTCCGGGAGGCGAGCCCACGGGCGAACCAGTAGATCGAGGCGCCCTGCATCATCGTGTTGTCCACGTCGAAGAACGCCGCGCCGGTCGGGTCTGGTGCGCTGACCGGGGCCAGGTCGGTGTCCGCCCAGCCGGCGGTGTGCCCCTCGGCGTCGGTGCTGACCGTCACCTTACGGCTGCGCGCCACGCGATTCCCTTCCTTCCCGGTGCGACTGATGCTCCCTGGCGAGGGTATCCGCCGCAGACGGTCGACCGGCCGGGCACACAGCGAACTGTGGCGCGGCCGGTCGGACGTGCGGTATAGGGGCGCGGGTCAGCGATCGCCGGGGCAGGCGCTCGGGGCCGGGCCGAGGGCGTCGCTGGCGGTCGGTGCCGGCAGGCCGCAGGCGATTGCCGCGCGCAGGTCGTCCGAGCGTTCCCGGATGCTGTCCAGCAGCAGCAGTGACCGGTGGGTCCGGTCCCGGTCGACGCGGGTGCTCCCGTCGAGCAGGCCGCGTACCGCCCGGCGCTGGCTCGACACGAAGGTGTTGAGGGTGTCCAGGCTGCCGGGCTCGGCTCGTTGCACAGCGGCCGAGGTCAGCAGGCGAACGCCCTGCCGGGTGTCGGCGTCCATGTCGTCGAGGACCGCGCTGTAGCCGATCCGGTCGCCGCGCAGCTTGGCGGCTTCGCCGAGTCTGGTCCGGGCGAAGTCCAGGAAGAGTTGCCCTCGGCTGATGTCCGAGCTGGCCAGGGCGAGCTGTGCCCGTTCGGTGGAGCGCTTCATGCCGTACAGCGCGTCACCGGGCACCGCGTTCTCGCTGGCGGCGGAGATCCCGGAGACGGCGATCGCCCCGGCGGCGATGCCGACCAGGATCGCGCCCCGGGCTCGGGCCCGCCGGGCGGTGACCGCCGGCAGCAGCCGTCCTCGGGTGGTGGCGAGCCGCCCCCGGGTGGTTGTGGCGGCCGGTTCGCCGGCCGTCGCCGGTGTGCTGCCCAGCCCTTCCCGCTCGGCCGTCGCGAGCAGCATCGCCCGCAGGCCGGTGCGGAAGTCCTGGTCCACCTCGACAGCCGGCGGGTCGACGCTGAGCCGCTGACCCACTGCGACGAGCGGCGCGAGGTGGCCGTCCACCCGGGATCGCACGTGGTGTCGCCGAGCGCCGTTGGCCTCGTCGAGAAGCTGCGCGAAGCGCTCCGCGCGCCGGCGGGAGAAGAGGGTGTTGTCCACCGCAGGCACCTCCTCTCGCTGGTCACGGCCGGTCGGCCGCCGTCGTTGCCAGCGACCGGGCGGCAGTGTGACACCACGGAGGTGAGGTGCCGCCGGCATGCCGGTCGGACCTCGGTGACCCGGACCTGCCGGGACATCCACCGGTCGCACCCGGAGAAACGCGGCGGGCCGGGCACGGGTTACGGGCCTGGCGGAGCGGAAATTACAGAAAGTGATGGTCATCACCAGGCGGGACCGACCCTGAGCTGCGCGGACGTTGATCGACGCCCGTCGGCCCCGCCGTAACAACCTACGGCTGGAAGCCGTCGGGCAGCAGTCGGGCCAGGGCGCGGACGGCGCGGTACTGGAGGGCCTTGATGGCTCCCTCGTTCTTGCCCATCGCGCGGGCCGTCTCGGCGACCGAGAAGCCCTGGAGGAAGCGGAGCACTATGCACTCCTGCTGCTCCGGGTTGAGCTGCTTGACGGCGGTGAGCAGCGCGACGTTGGTGATGTGCTCCACCACCGCCGCCTCCGGGCTGCCCTCCGGGCCCCGGTCCTCCCGGTCGGCGTCGAGCACGTCGCCGGTGGTGACCTCCAGTCGGTACCGGCCCGACTTGAAGTGGTCAGCGACCAGGTTGCGGGCGATCGTCACCAGCCAGGCGCCGAGGTCGCGGCCCTGCCAGGTGAAGCTGCCGATCCGCTTGAGCGCGCGCAGGAAGGTGTCCGAGGTGAGGTCCTCGGCGAGTTGCCGGTTGCCAACCCGGAAGTAGACGAACCGGAAGACGGTGTCCACGTACCGGTCGTAGATCAGACCGAACGCCTCGGACTCGCCGGCCTGGGCCCGCTCGATCAGCGTCCACACCTCGGTGGCCGGGTCGGACGGGTCCGGTCGGCTCGGGAAACCGGTCGGGGTGGTGGCGGTGGTGGCCGGCACCGCCGGGATCACCGCTGTCTCACCCGCCGCCGGGTCGGTGGTGACCGCCGGTGTGTCGCTTACCCGACGACCCTGCACGGGCATGGCGGGCCGGGACGGTACGGCCACCCGGCCACCGGCCGGCTTCGCGTTCCCGCCGGGCACCGCGGGTCGCGGTGGTGGCTCGTTGTGATGTGGCCGGCTGCGGATCCGATGCGCCGTGCCGTCACCCCGCAGGCCGCCGCCGGGCTGCTCGTCCAGGGGGGCGCGGGCTACTGGGCGCTCGTTGACGTGGGAGCGGGCCGGCTGACCGGTCAGGCCGACCGGGCGTTCCGCGTAACCGAAGGTGGTCACCGTGTTGCCCCCGTCCCGTCGGTTGCCGGCCGGGCCGGTCTGGGTCTCGTCGGGGCGGACCGACCGGGTGACCGGTCGGGCAGGACGGTGGCGGGAACTGCCGACGGGCGGCAGTTCCGCTGGAGGTGCTGGTCCAATGCGCTCACAGGCACGGGGGCCTCCTCGGGCTGAGGGGTGTCGACTCACGGCAAATGGGGTGACCCGACCCGAGTGATGATAGGGCCAACGTCACCCGCGCGTGGCAAGTCCGTTACACAAGGCGGAAGTATTTCCCGCTCCGTCGCACCGATGGCGGACCGGTTGTCCGTCGTGTGCGATTGACTTTCCGTCGGCACGGTGTTCCAGGGTGGATGCCCAGGTGGGAGGCGTCCGCCTGTTCGGTTGGCCCGACACGCCGGCCGGTCGGGTGGGGGCGACCGAACTGCCTCTGATCGGCATCGCACGTCCCATCGACAGGACCTGATCGGACCGCCGATGGCACACCGGACAGTCCCGTACATGGGACTGTCGCGGTGCCGCCCCCGCGGGTCCGCCCCGACCGCCGGGCGTGGCCCGTCGCCGCGCGCTGTGCCAGACTCGACCACCGTGCCGGACCTCTCGGAAAGCCCCGCGCCGAACCTCGCCGACCGGGTCCGCCGGGCGGCCAACGACCGGGCCGACCGGCCCGCGCTGCACTGGCACGAGCACACAGTGAGCTGGTCCGAACTGGACGCCGCTGTGGACGCCGCAGCCCGCGGCCTGTCCGCCGCCGCACCGCCCACCGACCCCGGCGCCACCCCGCCACGCGTCGCCATCGCACTGCCCAACACGCCGGACTTCGTGATCGCCTGGCTGGGCGCCCTGCGGGCCGGGCTGGTGACAGTGCCGGTCAACCCCGGCCTCACCGCCCCGGAACTCCGACACGTGCTGGCCGACTCCGGCGCGTCGGTGCTCGTCGCCACCGACCACGTACGAGGTCTGGTCGCCGACATCGCCGCCGAACTGCCCGCGCTCACCTCCGTGCACGGCACGCCACCGACCGCCGACGCACCCGGGCCGGCACCCCGCCCCCGACGAGGCAGCGCGGACCTGGCGGTACTGCTCTACACCTCCGGCACCGAGGGGCGACCCAAGGGAGCGATGCTGTCGCACCAGGCGCTGCTCGCCAACCACGAACAGGTCGCGCAGATCGAGCCGCCGGTGGTCGGGCCGACGGACACCGTTCTCCTCGCGTTGCCGCTGTTTCACGCGTACGGGCTCAACTCGGGGCTCGGTGCTGTCGTGCATCACGGCGCCACCGGCGTGCTGCTCGACGAGCCGGGGCCGACGGCGGGGCTGGACGAGATCGCGCGGCACCGGGTCAGCGTGCTGGTCGGCGTACCGTCGATGTTCCTGACCTGGGCCGGCATGGCCGCGGCCCGGGCGGCGACCGCGTCGGTGCGGGTGGCGGTCTGTGGCGCGGCACCGCTCGAACCCGCTGTCGCGGCGCGCTTCACCGCTGTCACCGGGCATCAGGTGCACATCGGGTACGGCCTCACCGAGACCGCGCCGGTGCTCACCTCCACCCTGGTCGGCGGCGTGGCCAAGCCCGGTTCGATCGGCCGCCCGCTGCCCGGTGTGCGGCTCCGCCTGGTCGACGCCGACGGGGTGGAGCTGTGGCGCGACGGGCTGGCAGTCCCCGACGACGACCCGGATGAGCTGGACCTCTCCGACGTCGCGCCGGGCACCGACCCGGGGCAGATCGTGGTGTCCGGCCCCAACCTCTTCGCCGGGTACTGGCCCGATGGTCGGGGCGGCCCGGCCGCCGACGGGTGGTGGGGCACCGGTGACATCGCGTACGCCGACGAGGACGGAGACCTCTTCCTGGTCGACCGGCTCGGCGACCTGATCCTCGTCAACGGGTTCAACGTCTATCCGCACGAGGTCGAGCTGGTGCTTGCCGGGCATCCCTGGGTGGCCGAGTCGGCGGTACTGGGTGTGCCGCACCCGCGAACCGGCGAGACTGTCCGGGCGTACGTGGTGCCGGCGCAGGGACGACCGGTGACCAGCGAGGAGTTGCTCGCCCACTGCGCGCGGAACCTGGCCCGGTTCAAGTGCCCGACCGCCGTCGAGTTCGTCGACGCCCTGCCACACTCGGCGATCGGCAAGGTACGCAAGACCCAGCTCCGGTCGGCGACGCCGACCGACCGCACGGAGGTAACCGATGGCAACTGACGCCCGACTCGCGCTGATCACCCGACCCGGCTGCCACCTGTGCGACGACGCCAAGGCGGCGCTCGACCGGGTCGTGGCGGTCACCGGCGACAAGTGGGTCGAGTGGGACGTCACCGGCGACGAGGGGCTGGAACGGGAGTACGGGGACCGGCTGCCGGTGGTGATGCTCGACGGCAAGGAGCACGGCTACTGGCGGGTCGAGGAGGACCGGCTGCTGCGGGACCTGACCACGCCGCAGCTCTGAGGGGTGCCTATGGTGCTCTGATGACCCCTGCGCCCCCGCACCTCGTCTGGGACTGGAACGGCACCCTGCTCAACGACCTGAGTCTGGTGGTGTCCGCCACCAACGTCGTGTTCACGAGCCTGGGCGGGCCGACGGTCACCCCGGACGAGCACCGGGTGCGGTTCCGCAGGCCGATCGCCGAGTACTACGCCGAGGTGCTCGGGCAGGCCGTTGACGACGACGAGTTCGGCCGCCTCGACAAGATCTTCCACGAGGCGTACCGCACCGGGCTGACCACCTGTGAGCTGGCCGCCGACGCGCGTGCCGCGATGGCCGCGTGGCCGGGCAGCCAGAGTCTGCTGTCCATGTGGTTCCACGAGGAGCTGGTCCCGACCGTGCACACGTACGGGTTGACCGGCCACTTCACCCGCGTCGACGGGCTGCGGGCCACGGTCGGCGGTGGCAGCAAGACCGAACCGCTCCAGCGGCACCTGGCCGAGCTGGGCGTGGACGGCGCCTCGGTGGTGCTGATCGGCGACTCCATCGACGACGCGGACGCCGCGGTGGCGGTCGGCGGCCGGGCCGTGCTCTACACCGGCGGGTTCACCGACCCGGCCCGGCTGCGCGCCTCCGGCCACCCGGTGGCCGACACCCTCACCGACGCTGTCGCCCTGGCCCGGGAGGTCAGTTCCGCAGGTAGGTGAGGACGGCCAGCACCCGCCGGTGC
>NZ_JAGPXZ010001486.1:0-479 GCF_018070305.1 Micromonospora sp. M51
GATCCGGACCGTCCGCACCGGCGGCTACATCTTCACGCCGGTGGTGAAGGAAGCATGAGCCGCGCCCGGGATATCGTAGCACTGTTCAGCTTCAGACGGATCAGCGGCCAGATTGCGGCGCTGATTTTGGTCTCGCTGATCCTGATCCACGTGCTGATCGCCGGATATTTCCTGCTCAACCGGCCGCAATTGCTGGCGGACAGGCCGCTGGAGCAGTTCGAATTGATCACGCGGATCATCGCCAATACGCCGAAGGCGGAGCGTGCCACCGTCCTGGACAATATCAGCCGAACCTATCCGGCACTGCAGCTGCAATTGCGGGACAACGTCTCCAGTTCCAGTGTGCCGTTGCCGGAGCGGACGCCCCTGAACATCCCGACGCCGCCCGGCGGCAAGATCGATCTCATTCGCGGCGCCGCGCCCGAGGACAATCGCGTCTGGTACTATCTCGCCGGCGACGACGTGCTCGAGGCCACGAT
>NZ_JAGPXZ010001487.1:0-479 GCF_018070305.1 Micromonospora sp. M51
TTGCGATGACGGTCCGCTGTTTCCGGCTGCGCGTCCGGTAAGAACGTCCGAAAAATACCAGCCCGATGACGAATAGTGCCAGGCTAATGGTTCCGGCGCGAGACCCGGATGCTGCCAAACAGCCAAGATGGCTGACAGCAGCCACGCTGGAGAGAATCCGGTGGCGGTGTCGTATCACGGCGTCCACAGCAACGGCCAGGGCCAGGATGAGAAGGACGTGACAGATGGCGGCCCCACCGAGTCTGGTGGCAACCCGCCATCCGGTGGTATTGCCTTCGACGTACTCACGAACAAGGTCAATTGGGTTAGCGATGGCCATCAGCATCGACAACCGCCACAGCGCACCTTCAAGGTTCCCGACCGCGATCATCCGGCACGCGAAAATAGCCACGAGAAGGGTAACCGTCGCCTCCGCCAGAGGCATCACTAGGGCATATAGCGGAAGATCCCGGGTAACTCCCATGGAATCGTCGTAGATG
>NZ_JAGPXZ010001488.1:0-479 GCF_018070305.1 Micromonospora sp. M51
TCACGGTGGCCTGCGCGGTCGTGCTGTTCGGCACGCTCTATCCGCTGGCGATGGAACTGCTGGCCGATTTCAAGATGTCGGTCGGCGCACCCTTCTACAATCTCACCTTCGCCCCGCTATTCACGCTGCTGCTGCTGGCGGTGCCGTTCGGGCCGATGCTGGCGTGGAAGCGCGGCGATCTGCTTGGCGTCACCCAGCGCCTGCTCGCGGCCGGCGTTGCCGGCCTCGTTGTGATCGCCATCGTCTGGGCCTGGACGCGCGGCGGCAGCGCGCTCGCGCCGCTCGCGATCGGGCTTGGCGTCTTCGTGATCGCCGGCGCCGTCACCGACATCGTCGAGCGGACCGGTCTGGTGCGGCTGCCGTTCGGAACGGCGCTGCACCGCGCCCGCGGCCTGCCGCGCTCGGCCTGGGGCACGGCGTTCGCGCATGCCGGCCTCGGCGTCGCGCTGATCGGGATCGTCTGCGAGACCACCTGGAAC
>NZ_JAGPXZ010001489.1:0-478 GCF_018070305.1 Micromonospora sp. M51
GCTTAGCTTGTAACACAAGTAGCGGCCGTTGGCTCCCAGACCTACTTGCTTCTCCTGAGCATCGAGCCATACTTGTTCGGCTACTCTTAGATCAGTCGATCGCTTATGACCAGTTCTCACAGGGATCTAACGGAGTAAGTCCATATGAACCACTTGGACCCCTACACCTCTTATAGCTCTCAACGACCATTACACCACACCAGATCTAGATCTAGGCTTAGTACAACCCGTGCGCTCGTCGAGCCGGTAGCGGCCTCGGCACAATAGCAGCGTCATCCGCCCAAGTTCGAGCCCAAGCCCAAGTCCGAGCTCGATGGCGCTCGGCCCTACAGCTGATTCCCTAGGGCTCGTCGAAACCCGCTGCACCCAAACCTACCGCTAGCGCGAGCGCTACCACTCCCTCATCAAAAGGAACAGGCAAGCAGCCCATCATGATCGGTAAGTCCCAAAGCTCGTGACATTGCGATACCATGGGGAT
>NZ_JAGPXZ010000016.1:0-21481 GCF_018070305.1 Micromonospora sp. M51
GTTTGCGTCATCCCATCGACGAAATCTGACGCAAACTTCTTGATCAAACAGGACAAGAGGTGGGGTTAGGGGGTTTGGGGCCAGGTGGGGGTTCGGCCGGTCTGGGTCAGGAGGTGGGCCAGGTCCGAGGCGGGTGTCTCGGTGGGGGTGGCGGGCGGGACCGGGTCGGCGAAGACGCCCATCTTGCGGGCGGTGGGGCCCAACTGCTCCACCAGCGCGTGCAGCTCGGCCACCGCCTCCGGGGCCGGGTGGTACGGCTGGCCGGTGGCGACAGCGAGGTCCCAGCCGTGCACGATCAGGTCCAGCAGAGCCATGCCGCCGACGACGGACTGCGGCATGCCCATGCCCGGTGACACACCCTCCAGTGTGGATGGCTTCGACCAGGCGGCGATCAGCCGGCCGGTCTCGACCTCGAAGCGGTCGCGCCAGCCGTCGGCCAGGTGGTCGGGCTTCTCGGCCCACTCCACCTGCCGCTTCTCGGCCAGGTCCTGAAAGTTGATCACCACCTGGAAGAGGTGGTTGAGCAGATCACGGACCAGATAGTCCTGGCAGGGCGTGGGCAGGTCGAGCTGGTCGTCGGAGATGCCGCGTACCACGCCGATGGTTGCCGGAGCGCCAGCGGCCAGCAGATCGCTAGTCTGAGTGGACATAGGGCCAGCGTATGAGGGTGGTCTTGAACAAATGCGACAGCGACCGCGTGGCGACAGCCGGGGAATCCTGGACCCCGGGCGGCTGCTGCGCGAGGTGCGCTTCCGTCGGCACCTGCCGACGGAGTCGCTGCGCCAGTGGGTCGAGCACTACTGGTTGATCGACTGGTCGTTGAGCACACCGTTCGAACAGCGGATCGTGCCACACCCGGCGGTGAACGTGGTGTTCCGACGTGACGACGGCGACGGCGACAACCACGCACACGGGCCCGAGGCCGGCGAGGTGGCCGGTGTGGGCCGCGACCTGTTCCGGATCACGCTCAGCGGCACCGGCCGGGTGTCCGGGGTGCAGTTCCGCCCGGGCGGGTTCCACCCGTTCTGGCGTCGCCCGATCAGTGAGCTGACCGGCCGTCGGGTGCCGCTGCCCGCCGGCCGGCTGACCCACCCGGATTTCCCGATGTTCGCGCCCTCGGGGCCAGCCCTCTCGACAGCCAACGACGATGAGCGCTGCCGGGCACTGGACACCCTCCTCACCGGCTGGCAGCCCGAGCCGGACCCGATGGCCGAGGAGGCCGTCCGGCTGGCCGAGGCGATCCGCACCGATCGGACCGTGCTGCGCGTCGACGACCTCGCCGCCCGGCACGACGTTCCGGTCCGCCGGTTGCAACGGCTCTTCATGGAGTACGTGGGGGTCGGGCCGAAGTGGGTGATCCGCCGCTACCGGCTCCAGGAGGCGGTCGAACAGGCCGCCGGCGCTCCGCTGAGCTGGGCTGACCTCGCCGCCGACCTCGGCTACAGCGACCAGGCCCACCTGGTCCGCGACTTCACCGCAGTGGCCGGGGTGTCCCCCGCCGCGTACGCCCGCTCGGTGCGCTGAGGAAACCGGACGTCAGCGGCGACGCAGAACGACCACGGCGACGTCGTCCTGGATCTCCGGCGGGGCCAGTTCCACCAGCAGTCGGGCGCAGAACTGGTCCAGGTCACCGTCGACGGTCGCGGCGACCCCGGCCAGCGCGGCCAGCCCCTCGTCGATGGTGGCGTCCCGTCGTTCGATCAGCCCGTCGGTGTAGAAGACCAGCGTGGCCCCGGCCGGCAGCACGAACTCCAGGTCGGCCGGGCGGGGGGCACGAACGCCGAGCAGCGGCGCCGAGTGCTGCACGAACTCGACCTTGCCGTCCATCACCATCAGCGGCGGAAGGTGCCCGGCGCTGGCCAGCCGGACCCGCCCGGTCGGCGGGTGCAGCAGCAGTACGCAGAGCGTCGCCAGCTCGTTCGGCAGCAGTGTCCGCATCAGCTCGTTGACCCGGTGCAGGATCTCGCCGGGCTGGTGGCCCTCGACCGCGTACGCCCGCACCGCGTGCCGCAGCTCGGCCATGACCGTCGCCGCGTGCAGCGAGTGGCCGGCGACGTCCCCGATCGCCAGCAGCAGGTGCCCGTCGAGCATCACCAGCTCGTAGAAGTCGCCACCCACCTCGGTCTGCGCGCTGGCCGGCTCGTAGCGCACCGCGAGGTCCAGCCCGGCCACGGTGGGCAGCCCACGCGGGAGCAGGCTGCGTTGGAGGGTGACGGCGATCCGGTGCTCCTCGTCGAACGAACGCTGCGCCTCCACGGCCGCCGCCACCGCCTGAGCCAACTGCTTGAGCACCGGGGTCCGCGCGGTCTGGGTGGCGGTCGGGAACACCAAGTACAGCGGGGCACGGTCCTCGCGCAGTCGGGCGGCGGCGATCGTCACCGTGTCGTCCGCCGGCCAGTCGACAAGCCCCCAGTTCGCGGGGGCCTCCACCCGGACCGTGGCGCCGGTCGGCACCCCGGTGTCGTCGACGACCCACGGCACCACGGCGGCCACCGCGCCGGGGCCGGCGCAGACGCCCGCGAGGCAGTCACCGTCGAAGGTCTCGGCGATCACCGCCGCCGGGCTCTTGAAGATCTGGGCGGCGCCCTCGGCGGCGGCCTCCAGCAGGCGCGCGAAGGTCGGCGCGGCGTGCACGGCGACGGTCGTGTCGGCCAACCCGAGCAACCGCTCGGCGAGCAGTTCGGCCCGCTGCCGGGCCTGGTAGTAACGCAGCACCGCCCGGGTGGTGGCGATCAGCTCCTCGGGCTCGATCGGCTCGGTCAGGTACGCGTCAGCGCCCCGGGTCAGCCCCTGGGCGCGGTCGGCCACGTCCACGGCGTGCGCCGACACGTGGATCACGGGCATCGCCGGGTGCCGCGCCTTGATCTGTTCGCAGACCTCGTAGCCGCTCAGGTCGGGCAACCGGACGTCGAGAACCACCAGGTCGATCCGGTCCACCTCGACCCGGGCCAACGCCTCGGCGCCGTTCTCGGCCTCCAGCACCGTGAACCCGGCCCGGGTCAGCCAGCTGACCAGCAGGTAACGCTTGGTACGACTGTCGTCGACCACCAGGATGGTTGTCGGCCCGCCGTCCATGTCGTCACGCCCCGCCGGTGGGCAGGGAGACGGTGAACGTGCTGCCCTCGCCCGGCGCGCTGGTCAGTTCCAGCGTCCCGCCCAGCAGCGTCACCAGCCGCCGGGCGTACGGCAGGCCGAGGCCGGTGCCGCCGACCCGGGTGGCTCCGGGCACCTGGTAGAACTCCTCGAAGATCCGGTCGTGCAGCTCGGGAGCGATGCCCGGCCCGGTGTCGGTGACCTCGAACTGCCAGCGGTCGCCGTGTTGGCTGGCCCGCAGCCGCACCTCGCCGCGTTCGGTGAACTTCAACCCGTTGTGCAGCAGGTTGCGCAGCACCTGGCCGAGCAGCACCTCGTCGGTGCGCAGCACTGCCGGCCCGCGCGGCTCCTCCACCACCAGCTCCACGTTCGGACGGGTGGCCAGGGCGCGCAGGGTGCCGCGCAGTTGACCGAAGACCGGGCGCAGGTCGACCTCGACCACGTCCGGCTCGATCCGGCCGGATTCCGCCTTGGCCAGGTCGAGGAGTTCGTTGACCAGGTTGAGCAGATCGGCCGCCGACGAGCGGATCAGCTCGACCTGGCGGCCCTGCTCGTCGGTGAGCGGGTCGGAGGCGGAGTCGGTGAGCAGCCGCCCCAGGCCGATGATCGCGGTGACCGGGGCGCGCAGCTCGTGGCTCACGTTGGCCAGGAACCGGCTCTTCGACTCACTCGCCGCGCGGAGCTGGGCCGACTTCTCGTCCAGCTCGGCGTAGAGGGCGACGACGCCGCGGTTGGTCTCCTCCAGCTCCTCGGTGAGCTGGTTGTAGAGCGCCAGCACACCACGGTTGGTCTCGGCCAGTTCCTCGTTCAGCACCGCCAACTCGTCGCGCTGACTGCGCACCTCGTCGAGTGCGGCGATGAGCTGACCGTTCTGGGTGGTGAGCTCGTCCAGCGCGCTGGCCGGCGCGGTGCGGCCGAGTTCGGTGCGGAACTCGGCGAGCCGCTCCGGGGTCGGCGTCGGCGCGCTGGCCGGGACTCGTCGGGACATCCTCACGACCGTAACCCCCTCGACGGTCGACACGCTCAGTGTGTCAACCAGTCGGGACACCGCGCCGGACTGCGGCTGGTAGCGGCCGTCCGGCAACGGGGACATCGGGGCCAGGTCGGCGCGCAGGTGGAACCGGCCGTCGGCACCCGCGTCGACGTGGAAGGAGACGTCCGCTCCCGCTGTCGTCCGCAGCAGGTCCCGGGCGACCTCGCTCAGTGCGGTGGCGATCCGGACCTGGTCCTGGTGTTCCAGGCCGACCACCATGGCCACCTCGCGGCCCCGCTGGCGGATCACGAAGATGTCCTGCTCGACCCGCAGCGCCATCTGCAGCAGCGGCAGCGCGGCCGATCCCTCGGTCATGCCCACGACCTCGCTACCAGTACGCAGGCGTCGTCGCGGCGCACCCCGGCGTCCCGTAGCAGGGTCGCCGCCATGACCAGTGGGGATCTCTCCGCCAGGCCCGGGTAGTCGGACATCCGCCACCGGTCGACCACCCCGTCGCTGTGCATCACCAGCCGGGCACCGGGGCCGAACGGGTAGTCGTACTCCCGGATGGCCGGTCGTTGGTGGCCGGCGATGCCGGGCAGCGACACCAGCCCCCGGCGCTGGCCGCCTCCCTCGACGATCACGCCGGAGATGTTGCCCAGGCCGGCGTAGTGCAGCACACCGGCCGTCGGCACCCGCTCCGCGACCGCGAGGGCCGCGCCGCGGGTGTGCGACATGCTGCGGTGCAGGTGCCCGACCACCACCGCCGGCGGGCCGGCGGGGGCGTCGCGGAACGCGGCCAGCGCCGCCTCGGTGGCGGCACCGGCCAGCGGGCCGTGCCCCAGCCCGTCGCTGACCAGCACCTGGTGCCGCCCGTCGGCGACCCGGACGGCGTAGCCGTCGCCGCTGACCGTCTCGCCGGTCAGCGGTCGGGTCAGAGCACCGGCCCAGGACGGCCGGGCCGCCTCGGCCGGCCAGACCTGCACGGCGAGGACGGTCCCCCGGCCGGACAGCGAGTATCCGTCGAACCAGCTGGCCTGCCGGACGATGGCACCCAGACCGATGCCGAGGGTGCCGGTGGTGGAGTGCCCGTCCCGCGACGAGACGGTCAGGTCGGCCATGCCGGGCCCGGAGTCGATGGCCACCAACTCCACCCCGGCCTGCCCGGCGCGGCGTACCGGCCGCAGCAGCAGGACACCCTCGTCGGCGTGCTTGACCAGGTTGCTGGTCAGCTCGGCCGCGACGATGGCCAGGTCGGCGATGCGCGCCGCACCTATCTCCACCTGCGCGCCGAGGCGCTCGGCGGCGCGTCGGACGGCGCTCGCCGCGCTGCTGGCCTCCACCCGGAACCAGATGCCACTGTCGGTGACCGCGTCGGCGTTCACCTGGACCACTTGGTGACCGTGATCCGCGTGCCGGTTTCCGCTGACGTCTCGATCTGGAACTCGTCGACCAGGCGGCGCGACCCGCTGAGCCCGAGGCCGAGGCCGCCGCCGCTGGTGTAGCCGTCGGTCATGGCCAGGTCGAGGTCGGCGATGCCCGGCCCGGAGTCGGCGAACACGATCTGCACACCTTTGCGTCGGCCGTTGTCCACGACCGTCACCTCGACCGAACCGCCGCCGCCGTACACCAGGGTGTTGCGGGCCAGTTCGCTCGCCGCGGTGACCAGCTTGGTCTGGTCGACGAGGGACAACTTGCTGGCCACCGCCACGGCGCGGACCAGTTGCCGAACGCGCACCACGTCCTCATCGCTGCGAACCGACTGCGCCTGTGGCTGGCCCAGGTCGATGCCCGCGGTCACGGCGTGGCCGTCTCGGCGTCCGGTTCGTCGTCGAGCTGGTAGTCGAGCTCTTCGGCGTGGGCCGCCGCGATCAGCTCCATGCCGCGTTCGACGTTCAGCGCGGTACGGATGCCGTTCAGCGACAGCCCCAGTTCGACAAGGGTGATGGCGACGGCGGGGCGCATCCCGACCACCACCGTCTCCGCGTCGAGCACCTTGGAGATCGACGCGATGGTGGAGAGCATCCGCCCGACGAAGGAGTCGACGATGTCCAGCGCGGTGATGTCGATGATGACGCCGTGGCAGCCGGTGGCGACGATCCGCTCGGCGAGGTCCTCCTGGAGCTGCACCGCCGTCTGGTCGGACATGTCGAGCTGGATGGAAACCAGCAGGATGTCCCCGATCTTGAGGATCGGCACCCGTTCCATCAGGCGTCCCTGCGTGGCTGCCGGCGGGCGGTTTCCACCCCGTTGAGCCGCAGCACGTGGCGCAGCGCGTCGGCGAGGCTCGCCTTGGTGGCGATGTCCCCGAACTCGATGCCGAGCGCCACGATGGTCTGCGCGATCTGCGGGCGGATGCCGGAGATGATGCAATCGGCGCCCATCAGCCGTGCGGCCACCACGGTCTTCAGGATGTGCTGGGCGACCTGGGTGTCCACCGCCGGCACGCCGGTGATGTCGATGATCGCGTACGGCGAGCTGGTGTCGACCAGGGTCTGCAGCAGCCGCTCCATGACGACCTGGGCGCGGGCCGAGTCCAGGGTGCCGACCAGCGGCACGGCGACAACGCCCTCCCAGAGCTTGACCACCGGCGTGGAGAGTTCGAGCAGCTGCTCGGCCTGGTCGGCGATCAGGCTCTCCCGGGTACGGACGAAGCTCTCGAAGGTGAACAGGCCCATCTCGTCGACAAGCTTCGAGAAGGCGACGTAGTCCGGTAGCGCGGTCGGGCCGCCGGCCTCCTGCACCAGCTCGGCCAGCACGTCCTTGAGCGCGAAGATGCTGATCGTGGTCTCGCTGGCGGAGAAGCCCTGCCGGGCCCGACCCCGGGACAGCTCGGAGAGCGCGGCGCGCAGTTCGGCGGCGCTGTCGGCGGACAGGTCGATGATGCCCTGGTCGCCGGTGGCGACGATGGCACGGTGCAGGTCCTGGACCTGCCGGCGCAGCTCGGCCTGGCTCAGCCGGCCCCGCAACGAACTGGTGACAATCTCGGTCCACCGAGTCGTGACCCGTTCGTCCTGCTCGCTCAGCAGCGCGGCGAGCCGACCACTTTCTTCGGTGCTCAACGCCATTTCGAACCCCCTTGACCTGGACCGGGCGGACTCTATCACCGGGGCCTGACCAACTACTTGCCCCGTAGCAACGGAATGACGATGACCACCGGATCACGGCTCCCGTTCTACCTCCGAGGGTGGTCGTGGGATACCGTTCCCCCGATAACAGGAGGTCTGGCGAATGTCGTTGACGGTGCACACGGAACAACGCGGCGACGTGGTCGTCGTGGCGGTCGCTGGCGAGCTGGACATGGCCACCGCACCGCAGCTGCAGGACCAGATCACCGATCTGCTCGACAAGGGCCGCAACCGGCTGGTGTTCGACCTGGCGGACGTCTCGTTCTGCGACTCGACCGGTCTGTCGGTCTTCGTCCGGGCGAAGAACAGCTGCGACGAGGCTGGCGGCGTGGTCCGGCTGGCCGCCCCGCAGCGGGGTGTGCTGCGCATCCTTGAGGTGAGCGGCCTGGTCGAGGTGCTGCACACCTACCCGACGGTGGATGAGGCAGTCGCCGGCGAACCGACGCCGGCGTCCTCCTGACCGCTGCGGCTCGTCACTCGTCCTCGACGTAACGGGGACGAGCGATCGCCATGCCTGCCGCCGTCTGCACGGCGAGGGCGCCCAGCAGGAACCCGATCGGCGCGGTCCAACCACCGGTGGCCTCGTAGAGGATGCCGACCATCAGCGGGCCGAGGGCGGCGATCACGTAGCCGGTGCTCTGCGCGAACGCGGAGAGCGCGACGGTGCCCTCGGCGGTGCGGGCGCGCAGGCCGATGGCGCTGAGGATCATCGGGAACGCGCCCTGACCGATCGCCAGCAGGGCGACCCAGAGCAGCGCGGCACCGTGCGGTGCGAGCGCCAACCCCAGGTAGGCCAGCGTCGACGCGGTGGTCAGCCCGAGCACCAGCGGACGCAGGCTGCCCAACCGGCCGGCCAGGGTGGGCATCAGCAGCGCGATCGGCACGCCGAGCGCGGTCACCCCGGCGAGCAGCAGCCCGGCCGACTCCGGCTGGTAACCGGCGTCGCGGAACAGTTGGGCCAGCCAGCCCATGATCGCGTACCCGCTGAGCGACTGCGCCCCGAAGTAGACGGCCATCGCCCAGCCGAGCCGGGTCCGCGCCGGCCGGACCCGGGTGGGTGCGGCGACGGCCGCCGTCGGGGTCGCCCGCCGCGCCGCGGCGCGGGTCCGCAGCGCCAGCGGCACCCACGGGAGTACGGCCACCGCGGCCATCGCGGCCCAGACGCCGAGCCCGGCCCGCCACGACCCGAAGGCGTGCGCGATCGGCACCGCGGAGGCGGCGGCCACCGTGGTGCCCACCGTCAACGCCATCGTGTACGCCCCGGTGACCAGGCCGGTGCGGTGCGGGAAGTGCTGCTTGACGAGCATCGGCAGCAGGATGTTGGCGACCGCGATGCCGGACAGCGCCAGCGCGCTGGTGAGCACGAAGATCAAGGCCGAGTCGGTGGCGACCCGGAGCACCTGGCCGACGGCGAGGGCGAGCATGGCCACCACCAGCACCCGGGCCGGTGCCACCCGGCGGACCAGCCACGGGGTGAGCGCGCCGAGGCCGGCGAACGCGATGGTGGGCAGGGTGGTGACCAGGCCGGCGGTGGCGCCGGAGAGGCCCAGCCCGTCGCGGACCTCGTCGAGCAGCGCGCCGAGGCTCGTCACCACAGCCCGCAGGTTGAGCGCTACCAGCAGCATCCCGACCAGCACCAGCGCGCCACCGGTCGCCGGGTGCGTGCGCCGGCCGGCGCCGGGGTCCCGGCTCGGGCGGGGGTCGGCGGTGGCGGGGGCGGGCAGCGCCGGAGCGGCGGTTGGTGGCGGGGTCATGACCGCTAACCTACAATCATGGGATGAATTTGGGACCGGTGATGTAACCAGTGCCACCGTCTGTGGAATTCCCCTCCGCGGCGCCCGCGCCGCCCCGCGACCAGCCGCCCGTGCCGCCCCGCGGCCATCGGGTCCGGCAGACCACCGAGCAACTCCGCGCGCGGATCCTCGGCGGCGAGTGGCCCGTCGGCGCGCGCATTCCCACCGAGCCACAACTGGTCGCCGCGCTGGGTGTCGGGCGCAACACGGTCCGCGAGGCGGTCCGCGCCCTGGTGCACGCCGGGGTGCTCGAATGCCGGCAGGGCTCCGGCACCTACGTGGTGTCCACCGACGAACTGGCACCCGTGGTCGCCCGCCGTCTCGGCGGCGACCGGATGACCGAGGTCGTCGAGGTACGCCGCGCCTTCGAGGTGGAGGCCGCCCGGCTCGCCCAGGAACTGGTCACCAGCAGCGCCATCGAACAGGGCGATCTGGTCCGCGCCGAGCAGGGGCTGACCAGCGCCTACCGTGCCGCCCGGGAAGCCGGCGAGGCGGCGTCGATGCTGAGCCACGGCCTGGCCCTGGAACGAATCCTGGAGCAGCGCAACGACCGGGTCGCCCGACACGCGCTGCTTGAGGAACTCGTCGAGGTCGCCGAGAAGACCGGCGTCCCGGAGGCGCTCGTGCGCGCCCGCATCGCGCTGATCGGGGCGGCCCGTGACGTGGGCCGCCTCGACGAGGCCTTCACCCACATCGAGCTCGCCGAGCAGGAGATCACCAGCACCGCGTTCGTCCGTGGCAGCGAGCACATTCGCCTGTACGCGGTGCACATCTCGGTGCTGAGCGACGCCGGCGGCGGGGCCGAGGTGATCCGGATCGTCGAGCGGATGATGGCGATGGCGCTGGAGCTGGACAGCCCCGCCATCACCGGTCGCGCGCACTGGGTGGCGAGCATCGCGATGGCCCGGATGGGCGAGGTCGAGCGGTCGCTGGAGCACCTGCGCTCGGCACGGGAGATGCTGGCCAACCCCACCACCTCGCTGCGGGACTGGGCGCGGTTCGCCGCCGCGGCGGTGTCCGCGCTGATGGACGCCGAAGCCGACCTGTCGGAGATCACCGCGCACATGGTCGCCGCCCGCGCCGCCATGTCCGCCGCCGATCTCGCCACCTCACCGTCCGCCGCCGCCAGCCTGGAGGTCCGGTACGCGGTGGCTGTCGGCGAGCCGGAGCGGGCGCTGGAGATCGCCAGCACCGTCGACGAGGCCGACCTGTCGGCCATCGAGCGGGTGCGTTTCGTCCTGGCCGTCGGCCGGGCCCAGCGCCGCTGCGGGCGGTCCGAGGAAGCCGCCGGCTCGTTGCGCCGGGCGGCTCAGCTCGCCGAGGCGGCTTCGGCGTACCGGCGGGCGGTCCAGATCTGGCGTGAGGTGGATGACGCCCCGGCGTCCTGAGCCGGGTCCGTGAACAAGCGGTGGGCACATGAAGAAGCCCTCCAGCACCGTCAGGTGATGGAGGGCGCGAAGCCGGCCGCGGCTCCCTCGCTGCCGCGACCGGCTGATCGAGCGTCGTCGTTCACCAGGGCCAGTCGGCCGACGCCGGGGCCGCGAGCTCCGGCGCGTCGGCGACCGCGACGACGCCGGTCTGAGACGTGTCGGTAGCGGCCTCGTCGGTGGCCTCCGAGCCGGCGAGCGCGATCGCGGCGAACGCGATCGCCGGCATCACCAGGCGGCGAACGAGGCGGGAGTCGTCAGTGGCGGCGGCTGCGGTGTGCTTCGTCATGCCTCTATGTCTAGTGGCTCGCGTCGCGCCGGTGGAGTCTGGTTCGAATTTTTTGGAGCCAGGCTGATCGGGGGTGGCGTAAGGCAGCCGGCTGCCCTTAAAATCGCGCGCCGCCCCGCCTGCGGCTGGGCTGCTCTTTCAAGAGTTCGATATGGCGTTGCCCGCCCCGTCACCCGATGGCTGAGATTGCTTCGGCGAGAGCACGGCAATGTGATCGGTAACCTGCCGCATCATTTCCGCCGCGCCGCTTCCCGAACCATCGATCGGTATTCGGAGGCAATTCATGTCCCTATCAGGAAAAGTCCGCCGGGTGGTCACCGCGACCGTACTGATGACTGCCGCCGCGGTCTCCGTCGCCGCGCCCGCGCTCGCCCGCCCGTCCGCCACCACGTCCGTGCTGCCCCTGGCGTGGCAGGTGGCCTATGACGGTGCCACGGCGAGCGGCACCCAGACCGTCCAGCAGGACCCGCTGGGCGTCGGCCAGAAGCGTACGGTCAAGGGCATCATCACGACCGGCACCGCCACCGGCTGCTTCCACGTGCAGATCCAGCACGGCGGCACCACCTGGGAGTCGCCGGCGACGTGCGCCGGCGAGAGCCCGCAGTCGTTCGTCACGACCTTCCAGACCTTCCTGATCGGTCGGCCCTCCGCCACCGCCCGGCTGTGCGCGGGCACCGCCTGCGGCGCTTCGACGACGCTCTGGTGACCAGTGCCGGGTGCGCCGCCGCGGCCCGCCGGTCGAGGTCGGGTGTGGGCGGCACCGACAAGCGGTAATCACGAGGACCTCCGGTCGAGGTGGACCTGCCACCTGCGACGGAGGTCCTCGTCGTCGTGCGGGACGACCGACCGCCAACGGCGGCCCTCGTCCGATCCAGTCATCGGGTATGACTCACTCTCCTGTAGCGCATGACTCTGATGGAGTCACCACAAGTTGGCTGTGTACTTCCTGAAAGCTGCTCTGACCGGGCACGATGCGGCTGGGACTTCCGCCGGACGGTATTGACCGGCATGACGAAAGTCATTACTCTGATGACTGCCTGGTGATGACAAGCCAAGCGGAGCCAGACGATATTCGGGGGTATCAGGTGAACGAGCGCGAACTACAGGCCTTCGTCGCGGTGGCCGAGCACGGACGGATGGACATGGCGGCCCGGGCCCTGGGCTACTCGCAGCCCGCAGTGAGTTACCAGATCAAGTGCCTGGAGATGACCCTCGGCACGAAGCTGTTCGTCCGTACTTCCGCCGGCGTCACGCTGACCCGCTCCGGCGCGTTGATGCTGCCGTCCGTCCAGGCCGTCCTCACGCTCATGCGCGGCATCAAGGCCACAACCGCCGATCTGGCGCTCGCCGGTTGACGTTCCCTCCCGAACCCCGGGGCCTCGGACCTGCCGAGAACCCGGGGTTCGTTCGCGTCCACGTACTCCTCGCCGTCCGTGGCAACCACCGAGGTCGCGCGGCTGATCGGCTTAGGATGACGGCATGGGCGCTGAGGTCGACGTCGTCATCATCGGCGGCGGCCTGGCCGGCCTCGCCGCCGCCCGCCGACTGCGCCGCGCCGGCGTGCCCTGGCGGCTGGTGGAGGCCAGCGGCCGACTCGGCGGCCGAGTCGCCACCGACGTGATCGACGGTCACCTCATCGACCGGGGTTTCCAGGTGCTCAACACCGCCTACCCCCGGCTCGGCACGCTGCTCGACACCGGCCAGCTCAACCTCGGCTACTTCACCTCCGGTGTGCTGGTCCGCAAGGGCGACAACCTGCTGCGGCTGGTCAACCCAGTGCGCGAACCGACAGGCGGGCCCGGCACCGCGCTCGCCGGGGTCGGCTCGCTGCTCGACCGGCTGCGCTTCGCCGCGCTCGCCACCGGCTGCGCCACCCTGCCCACGTCCCGGCTGCTCGCCGCGCCGGAGACCAGCACCGAGACGGCGTTACGCCGCGCCGGCCTCTCCGACGCCTTCATCGAGGAACTGCTGCGACCGTTCCTCTCCGGTGTCTTCATCGACCGGGAGCTGTCCACCTCCAGCCGCGTACTGGCGATGGTGCTGCGCTCCTTCGCCCGCGGCCGGATCGGCCTGCCCGCCGAAGGGATGGCCGCGCTGCCACTGGCCATCGCC
Organism: Micromonospora sp. M51; assembly: GCF_018070305.1. Classification (NCBI taxonomy): domain Bacteria; kingdom Bacillati; phylum Actinomycetota; class Actinomycetes; order Micromonosporales; family Micromonosporaceae; genus Micromonospora; species Micromonospora sp. M51. Next base: position 12,816 of record NZ_JAGPXZ010000016.1, read on the forward strand.
GCGCCGCTACCCGCCGACCTGCTCGACCTGGACACCCCCGTCGCGGAGGTCGCTCCGGGCCGGGTCCGCACCCAGGCCGGCGACATCCGCTGCCGGGCCGTCGTGGTCGCCGTCGACCCACCCGCCGCGTCCGCGCTGCTGCCGACCCTGGCGACGGTACGCATGCACAGCTACACCACCTACTACCACAGCGCGCCCGAGCCGCCCCTCACCGAGCCGATCCTGCTCGTCGACGGCGGCCGGCGCGAACTCGTCGCCAACACCGTGGTGCTCAGCAACGCCGCCCCCACATACGCGCCGACCGGACGACACCTGATCGCCACCTCGGTGGTCGGCCCGACGGCCAGCATCGCTTCCCGGACGCCCTGCTCGGCGTTGGTCTCCACGTGTACGCAGCGCATCCCGAACGTCCGCTGATAGAAGTCGATCGCGGCGTCCAGGTCGGCCACGGCTATCCCGACGTGGTCAATCTTGCGAAGCCCGATGTCTGTGACGTAGTCCGCACCGGGCTCGACGGGGGAGTTCTCTGCCATGGCGCTAGTCTGGCCGAACAATCGTTAAGGCGTACAGCTCGGCACCCCCCTCGGAGGCAGGCATGGCTTCGGTGATCGTCAGCGGCGCGCGGACCCCGATGGGCCGGCTGCTGGGCAACCTCAAGGACCTTCCCGCCACCAAGCTCGGCGGGATCGCCATCAAGGCGGCGCTGGAGCGGGCCGGCGTCAGCCCGGACCAGGTCCAGTACGTGATCATGGGGCAGGTGTTGCAGGCCGGCGCCGGTCAGATCCCGGCCCGGCAGGCGGCGGTCGAGGCCGGCGTACCGATGTCGGTGCCGGCGCTGACCATCAACAAGGTCTGCCTCTCCGGCCTGGACGCGATCGCCCTGGCCGACCAGCTGATCCGGGCCGGCGAGTTCGACATCGTGGTGGCCGGCGGCATGGAGTCGATGACCAACGCCCCGCACCTGCTGATGGGCCAGCGCACCGGCTACAAGTACGGCGACGTGGTGGTCAAGGACCACATGGCGCACGACGGGCTCAGCGACGCCTGGGACTGCTGCTCGATGGGCGAGTCGACCGAGCGGCTCGGCGTCAAGCACGGCATCTCCCGCACGGAGCAGGACGCCTTCGCCGCCGCCAGCCACCAGCGGGCCGCCGCCGCGCAGAAGAACGGCCACTTCGCCGACGAGATCACCCCGGTGGTCATCCCGCAGCGCAAGGGTGACCCGCTGGTGATCAGCGAGGACGAGGGCATCCGCCCGGACACCACCGTCGAGTCGCTGGCCAAGCTGCGCCCCGCCTTCGCGAAGGACGGCACCATCACCGCGGGCAGCTCGTCGCCGATCTCCGACGGCGCCGCCGCGGTGCTCGTCATGAGCAAGGCCAAGGCGAAGGAGCTGGGGCTGACCTGGCTGGCCGAGATCGGCGCGCACGGCAACGTGGCGGGCCCGGACAACTCCCTGCACTCGCAGCCGTCCAACGCGATCAACCACGCCCTGAAGAAGGGCGGCCTGAGCGTCGCGGACCTGGACCTCATCGAGATCAACGAGGCGTTCGCCCAGGTCGGCATCCAGTCCACCCGGGACCTCGGGATCAGCCCGGACAAGGTGAACGTCAACGGTGGCGCGATCGCGCTCGGCCACCCGATCGGCATGTCCGGCGCGCGTCTCGTCCTCACCCTCGCCCTGGAGCTGAAGCGGCGCGGCGGTGGCACCGGCGCGGCGGCGCTCTGCGGCGGCGGTGGGCAGGGCGACGCGCTGATCATCCACGTGCCGGGCCAGTGAGCGCGAGGAGTGAGCCGGTTTTGCGAGCCCCGCAGTCGCGAACGAAGGTGGTGCGGTGAGCGAGGCCGAGCCCGTCCCGGCGGCGGGCAGCACGTCGGTGCGCCGTAGTCGGGACGTACCGCTGCTGGTCGAGCGGGCCCGCGCGGGTGACCCCCGCGCGGTGGCCCGCCTGCTCACCCTGGTGGAGAACGGCGACGAGCTGCTTCCGGCGATCGCCGCGGCGCTGGCGCCGTACGCGGGGCAGGCGCAGGTGGTCGGGCTGACCGGTTCACCCGGGGTGGGCAAGTCGACCACCACGAACGAGCTGGTCCGGGCGCTGCGGGCGCAGGGGCACCGGGTCGGTGTGCTGGCGGTCGACCCGTCCAGCCCGTTCACCGGTGGGGCGATCCTCGGTGACCGGGAGCGGATGCAGGACCACGCCACCGATCCGGGCGTCTACATCCGGTCGATGTCCAGTCGGGGACACCTCGGCGGGTTGGCAGCGGCGACGCCGCAGGCGGTCCGGGTGCTGGAGGGCGCCGGCTGCGACGTGGTGCTGGTGGAGACCGTCGGCGTCGGGCAGGCCGAGGTGGAGGTCGCCTCGCTGGCCGACACGACGCTGGTGCTGCTCGCACCGGGGATGGGTGACGCGATCCAGGCGGTCAAGGCCGGCATCCTGGAGATCGCCGACGTGTTCGTGGTCAACAAGGCGGACCGGGACGGCGTCGACGCCACCGTCCGGGACATCCAGGGCATGATCGCTCTCGGTGAGCGCGGCCCGGGGCAGTGGCGGCCGCAGGTGGTCCGGTCGGTCGCCGCGCGCGGCGAGGGCATCGACGACATCGCCGCCGCCATCGACAAGCACCGGGGCTGGCTGGTCGAGCACGGCGAGCTGCGCCGCCGCCAGGAGGCGCGGGCCGCCGCCGAGATCGAGGCGATCGCGCTCGGCACCCTCCGCGCCCGGATCGGGTCCCTTCGCGACGGTACGCAGTTGTCCACTCTCGCCGCCCGGGTGGCCGAGGGCGCGACCGACCCGTACACGGCGGCGGACGAGTTGCTCGCCCAGCTCGCCCGCTGACCGGCAGGCGCGCCGGCACCGAGCGCCCGGACGCGAAGCTGGCTCCGGTTTTAGTAGGCTCGCGGCGCGTGGCCGGCGGTCGGCCGCCGCGCGGCGGGCTGACGAGACGGTCGGTCCCCATCGCACCGGGACCAGGGGAGATGTGATCATGACGGACGCGGTGGAGAACGCCCGTGCGGTGTCGCCCGCGACGGGCGCGGCCCGGGGTGCCACGTCGGTTTCCGACGAGGTCGTGGAGAAGATCGCCGGTGCGGCCGCTCGTACCGTGCCCGGTGTCGCCGATCTCGGTGGTGACGTGTCCCGGTTCTTCAACAGCGTGTTGGACAAGGTCGGCCTGGACCAGGTGGGCGACGCTCGGCGGGGCGTGTCGGCCGACGTGAAGGGCGGCTCCGTCGTCATCAACGTGGTCCTGGTGATCGACGCCGGGCACGTCGTGACCGACGTGACCGAGGCGGTGCGGGCCGCGGTGATCGAGGCGGTGGAGAAGTACGGCCTCACTGTCACCCAGGTCAACGTCACTGTGGACGACATCGAGCTGAACCAGCCCGGGGCGACTGCCGGGGCCTGAGGCGTACCTGCCCGGCGCCCGGTGACGGCTGGTGGGCCGTCCGTTGACCATCCACCGGGGACAGCCCGGGGCCGCACCGTCGCAGTAGGCTCGCACCGCCCACCGTCGTCGGAGGGCAGGACGTGCCCCCAGACGCGGTGGTGCGAGGAGCAGGGAGCGACTGTGGACCTGGAAGCAACGCAGAAGCTGACCAGGGCGTCGGTGCCGGCCGGTGGCACGACCCAGGTCGCGGACGAGGTGATCGAGAAGATCGCCGTCGCGGCTGCCCGCGCGGTGCCCGGCGTGGCCGACCTGGGCGGGGACGTCGCCCGGTTCTTCAACGCGGTTCTCGACCGGGTCGGGCTGGACCAGGTGGGTGACGCCCGGCGGGGTTGCTCGGCCCATGTGACAGGGGACGCCGCCGTGGTCAACCTGGTGTTGGTGATCGAGGCAGGTCGGCCGGTGCCGGAGATCACCGGTCAGGTACGCGCCCAGGTGACCGAGGCGGTCGAGGCGTACGGGCTGCGGGTGGACGAGGTCAACATCCGGGTCGACGACGTGGCGATGGGCGGGTCCGTGGGGTCGCCGACGGTCTGAGTCGGGTTGCGGCCGTCCCGTGCGGCGGGGTGTTACTTGCCGGTACGACACGACTTAGCGATCGTTCAGGTGGGGGCCTTACACTCGACGTGCAGTCGAGGACCCGAGGAGGAGCCCTGCTCATGGACGCCGACGAGATCGACGCCGGCCGGGCGCGCTGGCAGGCCCGGTACGACGCCGCGCGCAAGCGGGACGCGGACTTCACCACGCTCTCCGGGATGCCGGTGGAGCCCGTCTACGGGCCACCCGAGGGCAGCGCGTACCCGGGCTTCGAACGGATCGGCTGGCCGGGCGAGTACCCGTACACCAGGGGTCTGTATCCGACCGGCTACCGCGGGCGGACCTGGACGATCCGGCAGTTCGCCGGCTTCGGCAACGCCCAGCAGACCAACGAGCGTTACAAGATGATCCTGGGCGCCGGTGGCGGCGGCCTGTCGGTCGCGTTCGACATGCCGACGCTGATGGGCCGCGACTCGGACGACCCGCAGGCGCTCGGCGAGGTCGGCCACTGCGGCGTGGCCATCGACACCGCCACCGACATGCAGGCACTCTTCGACGGCATCGACCTGTCCGGCGTCACCACCTCGATGACCATCTCCGGCCCGGCCGTGCCGGTGTTCTGCATGTACCTGGTCGCCGCCGAGCGGCAGGGCGCCGACCTGTCCAAGCTGGACGGCACCCTGCAGACGGACATCTTCAAGGAGTACATCGCGCAGAAGGAGTGGCTCTTCGACCCGGAGCCGCACCTGCGCCTGATCGGCGACCTGATGGAGTACTGCGCCCGGGAGATCCCGCGCTACAAGCCGCTGTCGGTCTCCGGCTACCACATCCGCGAGGCCGGCTCGACCGCCGCGCAGGAGTTGGCGTACACCCTGGCGGACGGCTTCGGCTACGTCGAGCTGGGTCTGTCGCGCGGGCTGGACGTGAACGTCTTCGCCCCGGGGCTGAGCTTCTTCTTCGACTCGCACCTCGACTTCTTCGAGGAGATCGCCAAGTTCCGGGCCGCCCGCCGGATCTGGGCCCGCTGGCTGCGTGACGTGTACGGCGCGACCAGTGAGAAGGCCCTGTGGCTGCGGTTCCACACGCAGACCGCCGGGGTGTCGCTGACCGCCCAGCAGCCGGTCAACAACGTGGTACGCACCGCCGTCGAGGCGCTCGCGGCGGTGCTCGGCGGCACGAACTCGCTGCACACCAACGCGCTGGACGAGACCCTGGCGCTGCCCACCGACGAGTCCGCCGAGATCGCCCTGCGTACCCAGCAGGTGCTGATGGAGGAGACCGGTGTGGTCAACGTGGCCGACCCGCTCGGCGGCTCCTGGTACGTCGAGGCGCTGACCGACAAGATCGAGGCCGAGGCGGAGGAGATCTTCGCCCGGATCCGGCAGCTCGGCGGGGACGGGCCGCACCAGATCGGTCCGATGACCTCGGGCATCCTGCGCGGCATCGAGGACGGCTGGTTCACCGGGCACATCGCCGAGTCGGCCTTCGTCTACCAGCAGGCCCTCGAAAAGGGCGACAAGAAGATCGTCGGGGTCAACTGCCACACCGGCACCGTCGCCAAGGAGTTGGAGATCCTGCGCATCTCGCACGAGGTGGAGCTGGAGCAGCGTCGGGTGCTCGCCGAGCGCAAGAGCGCGCGGGACGAGTCGGCGGTCCGCGCGGCGGTGACCCGCATGATCGAGGCGAGCCGTACCGACGAGAACATGATCCCCGCCATGCTCGACGCGGTCCGCGCCGAGGCGACGTTGGGCGAGATCTGCGACGCCCTGCGCGCCGAGTGGGGCACCTACCGAGAGCCAGCACGCTTCTAACCCTCCCTCCCTCCCTCACCCGCGTCGATCTTGCGGTTTCGGTGCCGTCATAAGGCGTGAATGTGGCGTATCGGCGACAGAATGTGCAAGATCGCGGGGGTGAGGGCGGGGGTGCGGGTGGGGGCGTGAGAGTTGCAACGTCGGGGTTGCGGGTGAGCTGAGATCGGGGGCTCACGTGCGAGACTAGGTAACCATGAGCGACCCACGGATCACCTCGTCGATCTTCACCCGCGGCGCGGTCGACCTCAGCACGCTGCGTGGCCCCGCACCAGCAGGTACCCGCCCCGGCACGCCCCCTCAGGGCGGCCCGTCCAACGGCACACCCGGTGCGCCCTCCGCTGGCGGTGACACCGCCATCGTGGACGTCACCGAGGCGACCATCCAGTCCGACGTGCTCGAACGCTCGATGGCCACGCCCGTCGTCGTGTTCTTCGGCGCGGCCGGCTTCCCGGAGAGCGACGAGTTCGCCCCGGTCCTGGAGCGGCTGAACGCCGAGGGTGGCGGCGCCTGGGTGCTGGCCCGGGTCGACGTGCAGGAAAACCCCCGAATCGCCCAGATGTTCCGGGTGCAGGGCATTCCCATGGTCTACGCGGTCGTCGGTGGTCAGCCGGTCGACGCCTTCTCCGGAGTGGTGCCCGAGCCGCAGTTGCGGCAGTGGATCCAGGCCGTGCTCAAGGCCGGCGGCGTGACAGTCGCCGAGCCGGAGGACCCGCGCCTCGACGAGGCCGACGACGCGTTGATGAGCGGCGATCTGGACGCCGCCGAGCAGGCGTACCGCAAGATCCTCGCCGACGCCCCGGCGGACGCCGCCGCCACCGCGGGACTGGCCCAGGTCGGGGTGGCCCGGCGGGTGGCCGGCGCCGACCCGTCCGCCGCGCTGGCCGCCGCCGAGAGCGCCCCCGACGATGTCGCCGCCCAACTGCTGGCCGCCGACATCGAGGTGCTCAGCGGCCTGGCCGAGCAGGCGTACGCGCGGCTCGTCGCCCTGGTCCGGCGCACCGCCGGTGAGGATCGTGAGACGGCCCGTCAGCACCTGGTCTCGCTCTTCTCGATCGCCGGCCCGGACGATCCGGCGGTCGCCTCGGCGCGTCGGGCCCTCGCCAGCGCCCTGTTCTGAGTTCGTAGCACGCCAGCGCGGGCCGGCGTTCCGGCCGGCCCGCCCGACCACCGAGGACGGGAGCTCATGATGCGCCGGATCGCCGTCCTCGACGCGCCGACAAATCTCGGTCTACGGCCGCCGACGCCCACGTCGGTCCCGGGTTGCGCCAAGGCGCCCGGGGCGCTGCGCGACCACGACCTGCTGGCCCGGCTCCGGGCCCGCGACGCCGGCTGCGTCACCCCCGCCCGGTACGACCCGGGTGACTGGCGACCCGGCGACGGGGTGTGTCACGCCCGCGAGATCGCCGACTACTCGCTGGCCCTTGCCGAACGCATCGGCTCGATCATCGACCGGGGCGAGTTCCCGGTGGTGCTGGGCGGCGACTGCTCCGTGCTGCTCGGCTCGGCCCTGGCCATGCACCGCCTCGGTGAGGCCGTCGGCGGGCGGATCGGGCTGGTCTTCGTCGACGGGCACTCCGACTTCCGGCACCCCGGCAACGCTTCCTACGTCGGTGCCGCCGCCGGTGAGGACCTGGCCCTGGTCACTGGGCGGGGGCAGGCGGACCTGGCCGCGCTGGAGGGTCGTCGGCCCTACTTCCGCGACATCGACGTGGTGGTGCTCGGCATCCGCGCCCAGGACGAGTACCGGCTCGACCTCCAGGCCGCCGGGATCACCACCCGACCGGTGCCGGCACTGCGGGCCGAAGGCGCCGCCCGGACGGCCCAGTGGGCGCACGAGCAGCTCGCCGACTGCGCGGGCTACTGGGTGCACATCGACGTGGACGTGCTCGACCCGGCGGTGATGCCCGCCGTGGACGCCCCCGACCCGGGTGGGATCGCCTTCGCCGAACTGGAGATCCTGCTCGCCGGCCTGGTCGACACCCCGCACTGCCTCGGCGTGGAGCTGACCGTCTTCGACCCGGACTACGACCCGGACGGCTCGTACGCGGCCGAGATCGTCAACACCGTCGTCGCCGGTCTGGCGCCGGTGACCGCCCCGGAAGCTGTGCCGCCCCGACTGCTGTCGGCCCGGCCGACGCCCAGCCCTCGGCGCACCAGCGACCAGGTGGAGCGGGTTGGCGGCATGGAGCGGCGGGACGGTGCCGAGCGGCTTGGCGGCGTGGCGCGGCTGGATGATGCCAAGCGGCTTGATGGCGTGGCGCGGCTGGATGGTGACGGACGGTCCGGTGCAGCGGGGCGGCTGGACGGTGCTGCGCGGCTGGACGGGCTTGACGCCGTGGATCTTGCCGGCGGCGATGGCCCCGGTGGGGGACTGGCTGATGCCGACCGCGACGGCGCTGTCGATTCGGCGCAACCGGGCCTGCTCGGGCACCCGAAGGCCGAGCCGTCGGGAGTAGTGCCGGCGATGATCCCGGCTGCGGTCGAGCGCGAGCCGGTCGGCCCGCCCGCATCGGCGGGTCCGGGCCTGCTCCGGCGACCCGCTCAGCCCGCCGAGGACGCTCCGCGTCCGAGCTCAGCTACCGAGAACAGCGCAGATCTGCACAAAGCCGATACTGCTTGACCCGAACGCGGGTCGTGGGCGGATGATCGACTCGGGTTTCTTGAAGTTGGGGCATCCGGCCGCGCCGGATAGCGCGCTTTCCTGAAACCCGAGTGGATCAAGGCTGGCGGGCCCGCCCGAAGGCGCGGTGTCCGGGCGCTTCGCCGCCCCGGGGCTTGGTCGGCTCTGCGCCGCGCCCGCAGGCGTGGTCGGCCTTGCGTCGCGCCCCGGGGCGTGGCGGTCCGGGTCAGCTGGTGGGCAGGGCGCGGAGGAAG
>NZ_JAGPXZ010000160.1:0-9796 GCF_018070305.1 Micromonospora sp. M51
GCCGAGGTGGTCACCGAGGGCAACCGCAACATCGTCATCTCCCTGCCCGGTGAGAACCGCAACCTCGACGACGTTGGCGAAGCCGCCGAGCTGCGCTTCCGCAAGGTGCTCAAGGCCGCCTCCGGCAGCGGGGTGGCCGAGGCGCCGCCCGCCGCCACGCCGACCCCGTCCGGCAGCGCCGCCCCGACCGGCAGCGCGACCCCGTCCGGCGCCGCGACCCCGACCCCCACGGGCAGCGCCTCGCCGAAGGTGACCTCGTCGCCCAGCGGTGGTCAGGGCGGGATGGCCCCGGCGTCGCCCAGTGCCACGCCGACTCCCTCCGCGTCCGCCTCGGCCTCGCCGAGCGCCGCCGCGCCCACCGCCAGTTCGGAGCCGGTGCCGGCCAGCGTGGAGGAGCAGCGCAAGCTCGTCGAGCAGAAGGTCGGTGCCGCCGCGTGGCAGGCCGCGAACGGGCTGCAGGCCCCGGCCGACCTGACCGCCGACCCGTCGCTGGCCGAGAAGCTCAAGCCGTTCGGCACGCTGTCTCCGCAGGAAATCGCGGTGCTGCCGGCGCAGATGCAGTTCAACGTGCCGACGATCGGCTGCGCGCAGCTCGACCAGCGCCCCCCGGCGTCGATCTCCGACCCGAAGCAGCAGGTGGTCTCCTGCGAGGACGGCGCTTCGAAGTACCTGCTCGACCAGGCCAAGGTGCTGGGCACCGACGTCTCCGACGCCGATGCGGTGCTCGACCAGACCAACGCCTGGGTGGTCAGCCTGGACTTCACCGGCGACGGTCAGGGCAAGTGGACCTCGCTGACCCGTGAGGCGTTCAACAACGAGGGCCAGGCCTGTGACGCGACCGCGCTGGGCCAGGACGGCAAGTGCCGGGTCGCCGTGGTGCTGGACAACGAGATCGTGTCCTCCCCGGAGATCCAGGGTGTGCTCACCGGCAACTCGCAGATCACCGGCCAGTTCACCCAGAAGGACGCCAGCACCCTCGCCGGCCAGCTCCGCTACGGCGCGCTGCCGGTGACCTTCGAGCAGCAGGAGGCGCAGAACGTCACCGCCACCCTGGGCGCCAGCCACCTGCGCGCTGGTCTGCTCGCGGCCGGCATCGGCATGCTGCTGGTCATCATCTACGCGTTCTTCTACTACCGGCTGCTCGGCTCGGTCATCTTCCTGAGCCTGATCCTCTCCGCGCTGCTGGTCTTCGGCGCGCTGGTGGTGCTCGGTCGGCAGATCGGCTTCACGCTCACCCTCGCCGGCATCGCCGGCATGATCGTCTCGCTCGGTGTGGCGGCGGACTCGTTCGTCATCTACTTCGAACGATTGAAGGACGAGATCCGGGAGGGGCGCAGCCCGCGGAGCGCGGTGCCGCGTGCCTGGATCCGGGCCCGTCGCACGATCATCTCGGCCAACGCGATCACCCTGCTCTCGGCGGTGGTGCTCTACGTGGTCTCGGTCGGCACGGTCAAGGGCTTCGCGTTCGCGCTCGGCCTGGCCACCGTTCTGGACCTGGTGGTGGTGTTCCTCTTCCGTCACCCGATCATGACGATGTTCGCCCGGACCCGGGCGTTCCTGTCCCCGCGGGTCAGCGGTCTGGGCCGGGCGCTTCCGGCCCGCAACCAGCCGACTCAGCCCCGCAACCCGCGCGCCAAGGAGGCCTGAGATGGCTGAAAACGGTCTGGCGAGCCGCCTCTACAACGGCGAGGCCGGTCTCAACATCGTCGGCCGGCGCAAGCTCTGGTTCGGCGTCGCCGGGGTTCTGATCCTGATCGCGATCCTCAGCTTCTCGATCCGCGGGTTCAGCCTGGGCATCGAGTTCGCGGGCGGCAACTCGTTCCAGGTGCCGGCCAGCGTCGGCACCCTGGACGACGCCGAGCGGGAGGTCAACTCGGCCCTGGCCGCCGAGAACACCGGTGTCACGGTGGCGACCACGCAGAAGGTCGGCGGCCCGGGCGGCGACTCGTACGAGCTGCGCACGCCGCAGCTCACCGCCGAGCAGGCCACCGCGGTCAAGGCCCAGATCGCCGAGGACCTCGGCATCAACGCCGACCAGATCAGCAGCAACCAGGTCAGTGAGGCGTGGGGCAGCCAGGTCACCGAGCGGGCCGTGCTCGGTCTGGTCATCTTCATCGCGCTGGTGATGGTCTACCTGATCCTGCGCTTCGAGTGGCGGATGGCCGTGGCCGCGGTCGCCTCGCTGATCACGAACCTGATCCTCACCGCCGGCATCTACTCGCTGGTCGGTTTCGAGGTCACCCCGTCGACGATCATCGGTTTCCTCACCATCCTGGGCTTCGCGCTCTACGACGTGGTGGTGGTCTTCGACAAGGTCCAGGAGAACACCCGGGGCATCACCGCCAACAACAACCAGACGTACGGCGAGGCGTCCAACCTGGCTATCAACCAGAGCCTGATGCGGTCGTTGAACACCTCCGTCGTCGCTCTGCTGCCGGTCGGCGGTCTGCTCTTCATCGGTGCCGGCCTGCTCGGTGCCGGCACGTTGAAGGACCTCGGTCTGGTGCTGTTCGTCGGTATGGCGGTGGCGTTCCTGACCTCCATCCTGGTGGCCACCCCGCTGCTGGCGCTGCTGAAGAACTACGACCCGCGGATCCAGGCGCACAACAAGCGCGTCCTGAGCCGGCGGGGCGCTGTCGCCCGCGGCGAGGTCCCCGGTAAGGGCGCCGCGAGCCCGGCCGCCCAGGCCGTCGCGTCCGACGAGCCGGTCGACCAGGACGCCGCCGCGCTGGCCGGTGCCGCCCCCAAGGTGGGCGCTCGGCCGGCGGGCAAGCGCCCGACCGGTGCCCGGGGCGGTCGCCCGGGTGGCGGCGGCAACCGGCCGGGTGGCGCCAAGCGGCGCTGACCCGACAGGAAACACCCGAACGGCGTCCGGCATGCTGTTGCCGGACGCCGTTCGTCGTCGAAGGAGAGCGAAACAGCCGTGACGGAGACCCACAGCACCGCAGCGCGCGGGGACAGTGGCCCGGAGGCCGCCCGACTGGTCGCCAGCCGGGTGCTGGACGTGCCCGACTTTCCCAAGCCGGGCGTCTTGTTCAAGGACCTGATGCCACTGTTCGCCGACGGCAAGGTCTTCCGTGAGGTGATCGACGGGATCGTCTCGTATCACGGGCGGGAAGCCTTCGACGTGGTGGTCGGCATCGAGGCGCGTGGGTTCGTGGTCGCGGCGGCCATCGCGTACGCGACGGGGGTGGGCGTGGTGCCGGTACGCAAGGCCGGCAAGCTGCCCCGCCCCGCGCACTCGGTCTCCTACGCGCTGGAGTACGGCGAGGCGACGTTGGAAGTGCACGAGGACGCCTTCACCGCCGGGCACCGGGTGTTGGTTGTCGACGACGTGCTGGCCACCGGTGGCACCGCCGAGGCGACGCTGGACCTGGTCGAGCGGGCCGGTGGGACCGTCGCCGGCTTCACCGTGCTGCTGGAGCTCGGTTTCCTGGGTGGACGTGAGCGACTGGCGCCGCGTCCCGTCCACGCCCTGTTGACTGTTTGAGCCGGTCGGTACCCGGCTGACCGTTTGATCCCGGACCTGTCGGATGGACCCGGCGCCGACCGTCCGGCGGAGCGGCAGGGGACCGTCCGTGCGGGTAGCATTGCCCTTTGCTGACGCCGGCGGTACCCCGTCCGGCGAGCGAGACCAGGTCGGCCGATCTTCGGCCGGCGTGTTTCCGGCGAGCGGTGAGGAGGCCGGTGTCCCACGATGTCGTCCCTCCGGCGGAGGGCACGGTGCACCCGACAGGCGACGCTGACGGCTCGGTGACTGACCGGACAGGCGACGCGCCGGCCCGGGTGACGGGCACCGGCAACGGCTCCGGCAGGGCTTCCGGCGAGAGCCCGGTGCGTCCGACCAGCGGCCCGCCGAGCGCCGAGGCGTCTCCCGGCGCCGACGGTGTCGTGGTGCCGTTCCCGAGCGACGCCGGCATCGACCCGTCGCCCAGCGGTGGCTTCGGGCTGTCCAACGCGCCCACCGGCCGGCGGGTCCGGGCCCGGCTGGCCCGGTTCAACGCGCCCTGGCAGACCTCTCAGGTCAGCGAGGTGCTGGAGCCGCTCATCGCGAGCCACCGGGACAACCACCCCAAGGCGGACGCCCGGCTGCTCCAGCGCGCCTTCGACACGGCCGCCCGGTGGCACTCCGGGCAGTACCGCAAGTCCGGTGACCCGTACATCACCCACCCCCTCGCCGTGGCGACGATCCTCGGCAACCTGGGGATGGACACCACCACCCTGGTCGCCGCGCTGCTGCACGACACCATCGAGGACACCGAGTACACCCTCGACCAGATGCGCGCCGACTTCGGCGGCGAGGTCGCCCTGCTGGTCGACGGCGTCACCAAGCTCGACAAGGTCAAGCTGGGCGACGCGGCCAAGGCCGAGACGATCCGCAAGATGGTCGTGGCGATGGCCAAGGACCCGCGGGTGCTGGTGATCAAGCTGGCCGACCGGCTGCACAACATGCGTACCCTGACCTTCCTGCCCCGCCCCAAGCAGGAGCAGAAGGCCAAGGAGACGCTGGAGATCCTCGCGCCGCTGGCGCACCGGCTCGGTATGAACACGATCAAGTGGGAGCTGGAGGATCTGTCCTTCGGCACGCTCTTCCCGAAGCGCTACGAGGAGATCAACCGGCTGATCGGGGAGCACCAGCCGCAGCGCGAGGCGTTGCTGCGGCAGGTGACGCAGAAGGTGCAGACCGACCTGAAGGCCGCCAAGATCAAGGCGGAGACGACAGGTCGGCCGAAGCACCTCTACTCGATCTACCAGAAGATGATCGTGCGGGGTCGCGACTTCAACGACATCTACGACCTGGTCGGTGTGCGCATCCTGGTCGACACGGTTCGCGACTGCTACGCGGCGCTGGGGGTCATCCACGCCAACTGGCAGCCGGTGCCGGGCCGGTTCAAGGACTACATCGCGATGCCCAAGTTCAACATGTACCAGTCGTTGCACACGACTGTCATCGGGCCCACCGGCAAGCCGGTGGAGATGCAGATCCGCACGTACGCGATGCACCGCACCGCCGAGTTCGGCATCGCCGCGCACTGGAAGTACAAGGAGCACAAGGGCACCCAGATTGTCGGCCCGCCGGCGCACATCGACGAGATGACCTGGCTGCGGCAGCTGCTGGACTGGCAGCGGGAGGCGGCCGACCCGAGCGAGTTCCTGGACGCGCTGCGCTTCGACCTGTCCAGCCAGGAGGTGTACGTCTTCACCCCCAAGGGTGACGTCATCCCGCTGCCGACCGGTTCGACGCCGGTGGACTTCGCGTACGCGGTGCACACCGAGGTGGGGCACAAGTGCATCGGGGCGCGGGTCAACGGCAAGCTGGTGCCGCTGGAGTCGACGCTGTCCAACGGCGATGTGATCGAGATCTTCACGTCGAAGTCCGAGACGGCCGGCCCCACGCAGGACTGGCTGGGCTTCGTCAAGAGCCCGCGCGCCCGGACGAAGATCCGGCAGTACTTCAACAAGGAGCGGCGCGAGGAGGCGATCGAGGCCGGCAAGGACGCGATCGTCAAGGCGATGCGCAAGCAGGGCATGCCGTTGCAGCGGATGCTCACCTCCGACGCGCTCATGTCGATCGCCCGCGACCTGCACCTGGCCGACGTGGCCTCGCTGTACGCGGCGGTCGGCGACAGCCAGGTCTCCGCGCAGTCGGTGGTGCAGAAGCTGATGGCCGCGTACGGCGGCGAGGAGGGTGCGGCGGAGGACATCGCCGAGACCGCCGTCGCCACCCGGCCGCCGCGCAGCCGGCAGAGCAGCAGTGACCCGGGCGTGGTGGTCCGGGGCGTCAGCGACGTCTGGATCAAGCTGGCCCGGTGCTGCACCCCCGTGCCTCCGGACTCGGTGTTCGGCTTCGTCACCCGCTCCGGCGGGGTGAGCGTGCACCGCGACGACTGCGCCAACGCCGAGGACCTGCGCGCGCAGAGCGAGCGGGTGGTCGAGGTGAGTTGGAAGCTCACCTCCGCCTCGACGTTCCTGGTCGCCATCCAGGTCGAGGCGTTGGACCGGCACAAGCTGCTGGCCGACGTCACCCGGGTGCTCTCCGACGAGCGGGTCAACATCCTCTCCGCCACCGTCACCACCACCCGTGACCGGGTGGCGGTGAGCCGCTTCAGCTTCGAGATGGCCGACCCGAAGCACCTGGGCCACCTGCTGGCCACGGTCCGCAAGGTCGACGGCGTCTTCGACGCCTACCGGGTCACCTCGGGCGCCTGACGCCGTACCCCGAACACGACAGCGCCCGCCGGCTCAGCCGGCGGGCGCTGTGTCGTCTGCGCGGGTGTCAGCCCTGCGGGTTGCTCATCGCGAGGTCCTTGATGATGACCTCCTTCTTCGGGTGGCCGCCGCCGGCCTGCTGGGCGAACGCCCCGTCGTCGCCGGCCTTGGCCACGTCCTTGACCAGGTCCAGGCCGCCGGTGATGGTGCCCAGCACCGTGTACGCCGGGTCCAGCGGAGAGTCGCCGTAGACGATGAAGAACTGGCTGCCGGTCCCTGCTGGAAGCCACCAGTGCTCCCCTTTCCTCTACCTGGTCGTCGCCGGCGGCCGGTCGCCCCGGCCCGTCCGGGCGTCACGTGTGCCGCGCCACACGCCCGCCAGAGTGTACGGCTAGTGACTGGGAATGTGGTGTACGAGGTCCGCCCCGTCCCGAGCAGCGCTTATCGGAGATCGTCACTGTGCCCTACGGGGTGCCGGGGACGGACGCGGCAAACCGGCTGGGCGCGCCCGATAGGCTGCGGGGCAGGACGACAGCTGCTCGACGGAAAGGACAGCGCCAGTGCTCGTGGCCGGCTTTCCCGCGGACGCCTTCGGCACCAACTGCTACGTGGTTGCCACCGCGCCGGGGGAGCAGTGCGTGGTGGTCGACCCCGGCATCGGGGTGCTCGGCCGCCTCGACGCGCTGCTCGCCGAGCACCGCCTGCATCCGGCCGCCGTGCTGCTCACCCACGGCCACCTCGACCACACCTTCTCGGTAGCGCCGGTCTGCGGTGCGCGCGGCATCACCGCCTACGTGCACCCGGGCGACCGGGAGATGCTGGCCGACCCGGCCAAGGGCCTCTCGGCCGACCTGACGTCGCTCTTCGGTGGCCGGTTGAGCTACACCGAGCCGGAGGACGTGGCGGAGCTGACCGACGGCGCCACCCTCACCCTCGCCGGCCTGGAGATCGCCGTCGACCATGCCCCGGGCCATACCGGCGGGTCGGTGCTGTTCCGGCTGCCGGGCGCCGGGTCGGGCTGGGAGGCCGACGAGCTGTGCCTCTCCGGTGACGTCCTCTTCGCCGGGTCGATCGGCCGCACCGACCTGCCGGGCGGGAGCATGCCGGCCATGCTCAGCAGCCTGCGCGACAAGATCCTCCCGCTGGCCGACGACACCGTCGTGCTGCCCGGCCATGGCCCCAGCACCACCATCGGCCGCGAGCGCGCCAGCAACCCGTACCTCATCGAGGTGGCTGGCACGTCGCCGGCCGCTCCCACCCGGGGCCTCTAGATCTTCGTCCGCGCCACGCGCGGACCCACGACACCACCGCGCCACCGGCGCGGAACCGCAAGGAGTACGCCGATGAGCAAGCCCACGCCCATCTCCGGCTTCCCGGAGTGGACCCCCGGTCAGCGGATGATCGAGCAGTTCGTGCTCGACAAGATCCGGGCCACCTTCGAGCTGTACGGTTTCGCGCCGCTGGAGACCCGCGCCGTGGAGCCGCTGGACCAGCTGTTGCGCAAGGGCGAGACCTCGAAGGAGGTCTACGTGATCCGGCGGTTGCACGCCGACGCTGAGGGCCCGGCCGGTGACGACCAGCTCGGCCTGCACTTCGACCTGACAGTGCCGTTCGCCCGGTACGTGCTGGAGAACGCCGGCAAGCTTGCGTTCCCGTTCCGCCGCTACCAGATCCAGAAGGTGTGGCGGGGTGAGCGGCCGCAGGAGGGTCGCTACCGGGAGTTCGTCCAGGCCGACATCGACATCGTCGACCGGGACACCCTGGCCCCGCACCACGAGGCGGAGATGCCACTGGTCATCGGCGACGCGCTGCGGTCGTTGCCGATCCCGCCGGTGACCATCCAGGTCAACAACCGCAAGATCAGTGAGGGTTTCTACCGGGGTGTCGGGCTGACCGACCCGGAGGCCGCGCTGCGCGCCGTCGACAAGCTCGACAAGATCGGCCCGGCGAAGGTGGCCGACCTGCTCGCCCAGACCGCCGGGGCGAGCGAGGCGCAGGCCAAGGCGTGCCTGGCGCTGGCCGAGATCTCCGCCCCGGACGCGTCGTTCGCCGACGCCGTGCGGGCGCTCGGGGTGAGTGACCCGCTGCTCGACGAGGGCATCGAGGAACTGATCCGGGTGGTGGAGACCGCCGCCGCGCACTCGCCCGGGCTCTGCGTGGCGGACCTGCGCATCGCCCGTGGCCTGGACTACTACACCGGCACCGTCTACGAGACCCAGCTGCGCGGCTACGAGCGCTTCGGCTCGATCTGCTCCGGCGGCCGGTATGACAACCTGGCCAGCGCCGGTGCTGTCTCGTACCCGGGGGTGGGGATCTCGATCGGTGTGACCCGGCTGCTCGGGCTGCTCTTCGGCGCGGGGGCGCTGTCGGTCTCCCGGGAGGTGCCGACCGCCGTGCTCGTCGCGGTGACCAACGAGGAGCAGCGGCCGGCCAGCAACCGGGTGGCGGAGGCGTTGCGGCGGCGCGGGGTGCCGACCGAGGTGTCACCGAGCGCGGCGAAGTTCGGCAAGCAGATCCGTTACGCCGAGCGGCGGGGGATTCCGTACGTCTGGTTCCCGGGCGTCGACGGAGCGCCGGACGAGGTGAAGGACATCCGCTCAGGTGAGCAGGTCACCGCCGCTGCGCAGGAGTGGATGCCCCCTCTGGAGGACCTCAAGCCGACGGTTGGGTGAGTCTCTCCACTGGCGCTGACGGCCGCGGGGACCTACGGTAGCGTAAGTTACGCCACCGTAGGGAGTTTCTCGTGACCGTCAGCACCACATTGAGTCAGACCGCGCTGCTCGTCGAGTTGGAGCCGGTGGTCGCGCGCAACCTCGACCGCCACCTCTCGCTCGCCAAGGAGTGGTTCCCGCACGAGTACGTGCCGTGGAGCGAGGGGCGGACCTTCGACGGGCCGCTCGGCGGCGAGGCGTGGTCGCCGACCGACTCCACCATCCCGGACGTGGCCCGCACCGCGCTGATCGTGAACCTGCTGACCGAGGACAACCTGCCCTCGTACCACCACGAGATCGCCACCCTGTTCGGCCGGGACGGCGCGTGGGGCACCTGGGTGCACCGGTGGACCGCCGAGGAGGGGCGGCACGGCGTCGCGATCCGCGACTACCTGACCGTCACCCGGGCGGTCGACCCGGTGGCGTTGGAGCGGGCCCGGATGACGCACATGTCGGAGGGCTACACCAACGCCCACGGCGACGAGGTGCTGCACTCGCTGGCGTACGTCTCGTTCCAGGAGTTGGCCACCCGCATCTCGCACCGCAACACCGGCAAGGCCACCGGCGACCCGGCCTGCGAGGCGCTGCTGGCGCGGGTGGCGGCCGACGAGAACCTGCACATGGTCTTCTACCGCAACCTGCTCGCCGCCGCGTTCGAGCTGGCCCCGAGTCAGGCCATGCGGGCCGTCGCCGACGTGGTGGCCGACTTCCAGATGCCGGGCAGTGGCATCGACGGCTTCGCCCGCAAGTCGGTGGCGATCGCCCTGGCCGGCATCTACGACCTGCGCCAGCACCGCGACGAGGTGCTGCAGCCGGTCCTGCGCCAGTGGGACGTCTTCAACGTGACCGGCCTCAACGCCGACGGCGAGGCCGCC
>NZ_JAGPXZ010001490.1:0-477 GCF_018070305.1 Micromonospora sp. M51
GCGTTCGGAAATCCCCGCCCAGCCGAGGGATACGGGCCGGGGCGCACCGCAGTACGGCGGTGCGCCCCGGAACGGGTGTCGCTACCGGATCAGAAGCCCGGGCCGTGCTGGTGGCCGTGACCGTGGCCGTGCCCGCCGGCGGCGGCCGGTTCGGCCTGCTCCGGCTTCTCCACCACGAGGCTCTCCGTGGTGAGCAGCAGACCGGCGATCGAGGCGGCGTTGGTGACCGCGTTGCGGGTCACCTTCACCGGGTCGATGATGCCGGCCTTGACCAGGTCGACGTACTCGCCCTTGGCGGCGTCGAGGCCGTTGCCCCAGCTGAGGTCGGCGACCTTCTGCGTCACGACGTAGCCGTCGTGACCGGCGTTCTGGGCGATCCAGCGCAGCGGCTCGACGAGCGCCTTGCGCACGACCGAGACGCCGACCTTCTCGTCACCGGTGAAGCCCAGGTCGTCGTCGAGCACCGAGAGGATCTGC
>NZ_JAGPXZ010001491.1:0-476 GCF_018070305.1 Micromonospora sp. M51
CCAGGTGACCGCGCGGGAGACCGAGATCGTGGAGTTGCTCGCCCAGGGCCTGTCGAACGTCGAGATCGCCGAGCAGCTCTTCATCGAGACCAGCACGGTCAAGTCGCACCTCGGGCGGGCGATGGCGAAGATCGGCGCCCGGGACCGGCTGCAGACCGTCGTGTGGGCGTACCAGAACGGGGTTGCCCACCGGTGACAGCGGCCGATCCGCAGGCCGACGGCGCGTCCTCCCCCGGTCGAGTGTGGACACCCGCGGAGTACGATCCCGGTCGTACCGCCGTGGTGACCTCCAGCTGACGACCCCTCGATAGGAGCCAGGCATGGCCGGCCCGGACCCCGAACTCGCCGCGAAACTTCAGCCCGACGTGCCGCACGCGGCACGGATCTGGAACTACTGGATGGGTGGCAAGGACAACTTCCAGTCCGACCGGGCAGCCGGCGACGCCGTCGCCGAGGTCTACCCGGAGATCGTCCTC
>NZ_JAGPXZ010001492.1:0-476 GCF_018070305.1 Micromonospora sp. M51
CTGCTGGACCGGGCCAGCGGGCTCACCCCGGGCATCGAGTCGCCCACCGTGTCGCCGCTGCACCGGGAGGGCTGGGTGGCGGTGCAGGCGATGGTGCTCCGCGACGACGTGCACCGCATCATGGACGAGCTGTACGAGTTGGGTGCCCGCGCCATCCTCGTCACCAACATCCACGCCTGTCGCCTCTGATCGTCCTCTCCCGAACCGCGGCCGTCTGCGTCCCGTCTCCGTTCCCGTCCGCGGCGCGGCCCGTCTGCGTTCCGTCTCCGTTCCCGTCCGCGGCGCGGCCCGTCTGCGTTGCGGTCCCGTGTCCGTCTCCGTCTCTGGCGAGGTGGCGGTCGCCGCCGTCGCCGTCCGTGTCCCGTCCCTTTCCCGGCCCAGTCCGCGTCCATGGGGCGGCCCCAGCGGCTGATCCACTCGGGTTTCAGGAAACGGGGGTGTCCCTGGCGTGCGGACACCCCCGTTTTCATGAACCC
>NZ_JAGPXZ010000161.1:0-9747 GCF_018070305.1 Micromonospora sp. M51
GTCGTGGCCCCGGCGATGCTCGCCGCCTCGGCGATGACCGGGGCGCTCGCGGAGACCACCTTCAACTTCTTCGGCAAGATGAAGTACATGAAGCTGTACGACGGGATGATCGCCACCCCGGTACGGCCGTTCGAGATCGCCGTGGGCGAGTTGGGTTGGGCGATGCTGCGGGGCGGCGCCTACTCGGCGGCGTTCCTCGGGGTGATGGTCGCCCTGGATCTGACCAGCGTCGCCCGCGCGCTGACCGCCCTCCCGGCCGCGGTGCTGGTCGGGTTCGCGTTCGGGGCGCTCGGCATGACGATCGCCACCCTGATGCGCAGCTGGCAGGATTTCGACCTGATGGGCTCCGCGCAGTTCACCCTCTTCCTCTTCTCCGGCACCTTCGTGCCGGCGCAGGCCTATCCGACGGTGCTGCACTGGCTCGTCGAGATCACCCCGCTGTACCGCTCGGTGCACCTGATCCGCGGGGTCACGCTGGGCAGCGGCGGCTGGCTCTGGCTGCTCGACGTGCTCTACCTGCTGGCGATGGTGGTGCTCGGCCTGCTGGTGGCTTCCCGGCGAATGGCCAGGTTGCTCTACACCTAGGGGTTATCCGCGCCCGTCGACGGGGCATGACCGGAGGTGACACCACCGACCAGGAGGAGGGGCGATGGCCTCGGACGAGTCTTCCGCCCAGCGCGAGCGTGATCGCGATCGGGCCACCACGCCCGTTGGCCCCGACGCGGGCCCGGACAGCCCCACCGACCTGCCCGGCAGTGGCTGGAAGGCGGCCTTCCGCCGAACGATCACCGAGTTCCAGGACGACAGCCTGACCGACTGGGCGGCGGCACTGACGTACTACGGGGTGCTGTCCATCTTCCCCGGCGTGCTGGTGCTGATCTCCCTGCTCGGCCTGCTCGGCGAGAGCGCCACCGAGGGCGTCAAGGACACCGTCAACCAGGCGGTGCCGAACGACAGCATCCAGAAGATCATCGAGGGCGCGATCGACACCGCGGGCCGCAACGGTGGCCTGGCCAGCATCGCCGCGATCGTCGGTCTGCTGGCCGCGTTCTGGTCGGCCTCCGGTTACATCGGCGCGTTCATGCGTGCCTCCAACACCATCTACGACGTGCCGGAGGGGCGACCGATCTGGAAGACGCTGCCGATCCGGCTCGGCGTGACAGCGGTGATCGGGGTGCTGCTGCTGGCCAGCGCGGTGATCGTGGTCTTCACCGGCCGCCTGGCCGAATCGGTCGGTGACGTGATCGGGGTCGGCTCGACGGCGGTGGCGGTGTGGGACGTCGCCAAGTGGCCGGTGCTGCTGGTCCTGGTCAGCCTGATGTTCGCGATCCTCTACTGGGCCTCGCCCAACGCGCGGCACGGCGGCTTCCGCTGGGTCAGCCCGGGCGGGGTGCTGGCCGTGGTGATCTGGCTGGTGATCTCCGGCCTGTTCGCCTTCTACGTGAGCAACTTCGGTTCGTACGACAAGACGTACGGGACGCTGGCCGGCGTGATCATCTTCCTGGTCTGGTTGTGGCTGAGCAACATCGCGATCCTGCTGGGGGCGGAGTTCGACGCGGAGTTGGAACGCGGTCGCGCGATCTCCGCCGGCCACCCCGTGGACGACGAGCCGTACGTCGAGCTGCGCGACGATCGCAAGCTCCGCAAGAAGCGCAACTCCGCCGGCCGCCGCTGACGACCCGGCGCCAATCGCCCCGCCACCGAGGATCGGCTGGCGGGGCGATTGCATGTCTGTCGATGAAACTGGCGGCGAGGGGTCGCAGGCCGTCCGTGATCCTTTCCTTGATCGACTAGTAGCTTTTGTTCTTTCGGACAAAAGTTGGTCTCGGAACGGTTGAAGCTCTGGACAGGCGGCGCTGAACGCTCTTACTGTGTCGGACACAACACATCGGCATTGCGTCGATGTGAACGCTGCCAATGAAGAGGGGGCCTCCCCGGTGCGTACCGTCGACCCCCTGCACGTGCGACTGTTGCGGTTGCTCCGCGACGAGGGGGCCGTGTCCCGCGCCGAGCTGGGCGACCGCCTCCAGATGCCGCGTCCACGCATGCTGGCCGAGCTGGACCGCCTGGTGGCGTTGGGTTACGTCGCCGAGGCGGGGCTCGCCGCGTCCCGAGGTGGGCGTCGCTCGACGCTCGTCGAGTTGAACCCGAAGCTGCGCTTCGCCGCCGTCGACCTCGGCGCCAGTTCGATGGACGTCGAGGTGGTCAACGGTCGCCTCGAACCGGTGGCCCACTACGCCGAGGCGGCGGACATCCGCAACGGCCCGAAGGTGACCCTGCAACGGGTCAACGAGCTGCTGCACAAGGCCCGGGTCGACGGCGCGTACGAGCGACTGGACGCGGTGGGCATCGGCGTACCCGGCCCGGTCAGCTTCCGTGACGGCGTGCCGGTCTCACCGCCGATCATGCCGGGCTGGGACCGGTTCCCGGTGCGTGAACTGCTCAGCCGGGAGCACGGCTGCCCGGCGGTCGTCGACAACGACGTCAACATCATGGCGATCGGCGAGCGGCACGGCGGTGTCGCCCACTCGGTGGACGACTTCCTCTTCGTGAAGATCGGCACCGGCGTCGGGTGCGGCATCTACCTCACCGGCGAGGTCTACCGGGGCACCGACGGCTGTGCCGGCGACATCGGCCACATCCAGGTCGACTCACACGGTCCGATGTGCTCGTGCGGCAACGTCGGCTGCCTGGAGGCGCTGTTCAGCGGCGCCGCGCTGGCCAAGGACGCGGCGGCCGCCGCCCGCAGTGGCACGTCGCCGGCGCTCGCCGAGCGATTGGCCCTGCGTGGTGTGGTGACCGCCCTGGACGTGGCCGAGGGCGCCGTCGAGGGCGACCTGACCTGCATCCAGTTGATCCGCGACGGCGGACGGCGGGTCGGCGGCGTGCTCGCCGGCCTGGTCAGCTTCACCAACCCGTCGATGATCGTGATCGGCGGCGGGCTGGCCCAGCTGGGTCACATCCTGCTCGCCGAGATCCGCAGCGTGGTCTACCGCCGGTCACTGCCGCTGGCCACCGGCAACCTTCCCGTCGTCCTGTCCGAGCTGGGCGGCCGGGCCGGTGTCACCGGCGCGGCGGTGCTCGC
Organism: Micromonospora sp. M51; assembly: GCF_018070305.1. Lineage (NCBI taxonomy): Bacteria > Bacillati > Actinomycetota > Actinomycetes > Micromonosporales > Micromonosporaceae > Micromonospora > Micromonospora sp. M51. The sequence goes on from NZ_JAGPXZ010000161.1 coordinate 3,086, forward strand.
GAGCGACGTCGCCTTCGGGGAAGCCTCGTGAGCGCGAGGAGTGAGCCGGGTTTGCGAGCCCCGCAGTCGCGAACAGAGGCCGGCACAGTGAGCTGTTCGAGATTCCGTCGTGAGCGAGGAGGAGACTGTGGCCCTGCCCGAGGATGACCCCGCCACCGCGTCGGCCGAGGCCGTCGCCGAGGCGCCGCTGGTCGAGGCTCCCGCCGACACCGTCGCGGGCGAGGTGGTCCTGCGCCTCACCGATCTGGTCAAGACCTTCCCTGGCGTACGCGCGCTCGACGGCGTGCAGCTGGAGGTGCGTGCCGGCGAGGTGCACTGCCTGCTCGGGCAGAACGGCGCCGGCAAGTCCACCCTCATCAAGGTGCTCGCCGGGGTGCACCAACCGGATTCCGGGCTGGTGGAGTGGCGCGGTGAGCCGACCACGTTCGCCAACCCGCAGGCGGCCATGAAGGCCGGCATCGCCACGATCTACCAGGAGCTTGACCTGGTCGAGGACCTGTCGGTGGCGGAGAACGCCTTCCTCGGGCACGAGTACCGCCGCTTCGGGTTCGTCCGGCGCGGCCGGATGGCCCGGCACACCCGGCAGATCCTCAGCCGGCTCGGCCACGGTGAGATTCCGCCGGGGCGCATGGTCAGGTCCCTGCCGGCGGCGGGCAAGCAGATCGTCAGCATGGCCCGGGCGCTGTCGCACGAGGCCCGACTGATCATCATGGACGAGCCGAGCGCGGTGCTGGCCCACGACGAGGTCGGCAACCTGTTCCGGATCATCCGCGAGCTGACCGCGCAGGGCATCGCCGTCATCTACATCTCCCACCGGCTGGAGGAGATCCGCGAGATCGGCGACCGGGTCACCGTACTCAAGGACGGCCGGACCACGGCGGCGAACCTGCCGGCGCGCGACACCCCGACCCGCGACCTGGTGAGCCGGATGACCGGCCGCACCATCGAGTACGTCTTCCCGGACCGGCCGGCCGACGACCCGGCGGGTGCCGACCTGCTCCAGGTGGAGGGGTTGACCCGCGAGGGCGAGTTCGCCGACGTCTCGCTGAACGTGCGCGCCGGGGAGATCGTGGGCATCGCGGGGCTGGTCGGCTCCGGTCGTTCCGAGCTGCTGGAGACGATCTACGGTGCCCGCCTGCCGGAGGCCGGCACGGTGCGGATGGACGGCAAGGTCCTGCGGCCCGGCGTCGGCGCTGCGGTTCGCGCCGGCATGGGGATGGCGCCGGAGGAACGTAAGAGCCAGGCGTTGCTGCTCGGCGAGCCGATCTACCGCAACGTCACGCTGGCCACCTTCGGCCGGTACGCGCGGCTCGGCTTCACCAACGCGGCCAAGGAACGCGCCGAGGCGGACCGGATCGCCGAGACCCTGGAGCTGCGGCCCCGCGACGTCGACCGGCCGGTCCGCACCCTGTCCGGCGGCAACCAGCAGAAGGTGGTGGTGGGGCGGTGGCTGCTCGGCGGCACCAAACTGCTGCTTCTCGACGAGCCGACCCGGGGTGTGGACGTGGGCGCCCGGGCTGAGCTCTACCAGGTCATCCGGGCGCTGGCCGCTCAGGGCGTCGGGGTGCTGCTGGTCTCCAGCGAGGTGCCCGAGGTGCTGGGTCTGGCCGACCGGGTGCTGGTGATGCGGGAAGGGCGGGTCGTCCGCGAAGCCGCGGCCGGCGAACTCGACGAGAACACTGTGCTTGACCTCGTGATGGCGGGGTCCTTGATGGAAGGCGCACCGGCATGAGCGACGCGACTCCCACTCCCACCGCGACACCGGAGCGCCCGCAGCTTCCGGCACAGTCGCCGCCGGTGGACCCGGCGGAGACTGCGGTGGCCAGCGACAAAGCATCCTCCGGGGGGAAGCTCTCCTGGTGGCGGGGTGACGGCGGCGACGGCGCGAAGCGCAACCTCGGTCTGATCGGGGTGCTGGCCGCGCTCATCGTGGTCGGCGCGGTCACCAAGCCCGACCTGTACGGCGACCCGAACTGGGTCTGGAACAACGTGCTGGCCATCCTCCAGTTGGCCTCCGTCGTCGGCGTGGTCACGGTCGGGATGACCTTCGTGATCATCGGTGGTGGTATCGACCTGTCGGTCGGTGCGATCGTCGCGCTGGCCGGGGTCTGGTGCACCACTGTGGCCACCCAGAGCTACGGCGCCGGCGGCATGATCTTCACCGCCCTGGTGGTCGGCATCTGCGTCGGCCTGGTCAACGGTGTGCTCATCTCGTACGGGCGGCTGGTGCCCTTCATCGCGACGCTGGCGATGCTGGTGGCCGCGCGCGGCCTCGCCGCGTCGATCTCCAACAAGCAGACCCAGGTGTCGAGCAGCACCTTCATCAACGACATCGCGGCGCGCAAGGTGATCGGCATCCCGATCCTCGTCTACATCCTCGGCGCGGTGGTGCTGGCCGGGTGGGTGGTGCTCAACCGGACGACCTTCGGCCGGCGGACCATCGCCGTCGGCGGCAACCCGGAGGCGGCCCGGTTGGCCGGCATCAACGTCCGGCGGCACACCATGCTGCTCTACGCGCTCTCCGGTCTCTGCTGCGGCATCGCCGCCATCATGCTCACCTCGCAGGCCACCTCGGCGCAGGCGGCGATGGCCAACCTGTACGAGTTGGACGCGATCGCCGCGGCGATCATCGGCGGGACGTTGCTCAGCGGCGGCCGGGGCACGATCGTCGGCTCGCTGCTCGGCGTCATCATCTTCGCCACGATCACGAACCTCTTCGCCATCAACGGCCTCTCCATCGAGGCCCAGAACATGGTCAAGGGCGGCATCATCGTCGCCGCCGTCCTGGTCCAGCAGTTCCAGTTCAAGTCCGTCACTCGGCTCCTCGCGCGGAACAGGGTCACCACCGCAACCTGACGCACCGCACCGTTGTCCTGGCGACGTCGAGATCTTCGACGGTGGCCGGGGCCCGCACACCCTCACAAAGTCACATCCCGCTCCCAGGAGGTCATTCATGACCCAGCACAGTCGCGACCTGTCGCGCCGCCGGTTGCTCTTCGGTGGAGCCGCAGTGGGCGCTGCCACCCTTCTCACCGCGTGCACCAGCAACGAGACTCCGGCCGCCAGCACCCAGACCAAGGCCGCCGGAAACGCCGAAGGCAACAACGCCCCGGGCAAGAAGGTCGTCATCGGCTTCTCCGCGCCGGCCGCCGACCACGGCTGGATGGGCGCGATCCACGCCAACGCCAAGGCGCAGGCCGCGGCCTACTCGGACGTGGAGTTCAAGGAGGTCGACGGCGGGTCGAACTCCGAGGCCCAGCGCTCCACGCTCGGCACGCTGATCGCCCAGAAGCCGGACATCATCGTCGTGCTGCCGCACGACGGCAAGGAGGTCAACGCCGTTGCCCTCCAGGCGATGCAGGCGGGCATCCCGATCGTGAACCTGGACCGGGCGTTCCCCGACGCGCTGGCCTCGCGGCTGGTCATCAAGGGCGACAACTACGGCATGGGCGTCTCGGCCGGGCACTTCATCGGCAAGATGCTCAAGGACAAGGGTGTCGCCAACCCGGTCATCGGTGAGATCGCCGGTCTGGAGATCCCGCTGACCGTCGAGCGCAGCAACGGCTTCAAGGCAGCCCTGGCCACCTACGGGTTCACGGTGAGCAACCGGCGCTCGGCCGAGTTCACCTCGGACAGCGGCCAGCGCGAGGCGGCCCAGCTGCTCCAGGCGCTGCCGAAGATCGACGCTGTCTGGAACCACGACGACGACCAGGGCATCGGTGTGCTCGCGGCCATCAAGCAGGCCAACCGGTCGGAGTTCTTCATGGTCGGCGGCGCGGGCTCCAAGCTCGCGATCGACGCGATCAAGGCCGACAACACCGTGCTGAAGGCCACTGTCACCTACAACCCGTCGATGGCCTCCTCGGCGGTCTCTCTCGCGCGGCTCATCGCGCAGGGTCGGGGCCTGGGCGACCTGACGGAGCTGCAGGTGCCCAAGGAAGTGACCCTGGCCTCGGAGACGATCACCAAGGAGAACGCGAGCAGCTACGACAAGCTCGGGTTCTGACATACCGGGGGGAGACCCACCTTGTCCACGAACGACAAAGAACTGCGGGTCGGCATGGTCGGCTACGCGTTCATGGGCGCCGCGCACTCGCAGGCGTGGCGCACCGTGAACCGCGTGTTCGACCTGCCGGCACGGGCCCGGATGGCGTTGATCTGCGGCCGAGACACAGCGAAGGTGGCCGACGCCGCCGACCGGCTCGGCTGGGACGCGTACACCACCGACTGGCGTGACCTGATCAACCGGGACGACATCGACGTCGTCGACATCTGCACCCCGGGCGACAGTCACGCCGAGATCGCTCTCGCCGCGTTGGCCGCCGGCAAGCACGTGCTGTGCGAGAAGCCGTTGGCCAACACGGTGGAGGAGGCACGGGCGATGACCGCCGCGGCGGACACCGCCCGGGCCGCCGGAGTGCGGTCGATGTGCGGGTTCAACTACCGCCGGGTCCCCGCGGTCACGATGATGCGCCAGTTGGTCGCCGACGGACGGCTAGGGGTGATTCGACACGTCCGTGCGACGTACCTGCAGGACTGGATCGTGGACCCGCAGTTCCCGCTGGTCTGGCGGTTGCAGAAGGACAGGGCGGGCTCCGGCGCGCTCGGTGACATCGGGGCGCACATCATCGACCTGACCCAGTACGTGACGGGTCAGCGGATCAGTGGCGTCAGCGCGGTCACCGAGACGTTCGTCAAGGAGCGGCCGTTGCCGGCCGAATCGAGCGGTCTGGCGGCCACCGTGGACGGCGGTAGTGCGCCCACCGGGCCGGTAACCGTCGACGACGCCGCGGTCTTCGTGGCCCGGCTCGACGGTGGCGCGTTGGCCACGTACGAGGCCAGCCGCTTCGCGACCGGCCGCAAGAACGGCCTGCGCGTCGAGATCAACGGATCGCTGGGGAGCGTGGTCTTCGACCTGGAGCGCCTCAACGAGCTGGAGTTCTACGACGCCACCCGACCGGCCGCGGAGCAGGGCTTCAGCCGCATCCTGGTGACCGAGGGCGAGCACCCGTACATGTCGGCGTGGTGGCCCCCGGGCCACATCATCGGCTACGAGCACTCGTTCACGCACGAGATGCGCGACTTCATCGAGGCGGTCGCCACCGGTGTCGACCCGACTCCCTCCTTCGCCGACGCGTTGCAGGTCCAGCTGGTGCTGGACGCGGTGACGCGCTCGGCGGAACTCGGCTCCTCCTGGGCCGAGGTGGCGCCGACGCTGACCGCGGCGGCCGTCTGACCTTTGACCATCCGCGACGGCGGTGAACGCGCCGCCGTCGCCCGACGGGCTTTCCGACGCCGACCGGCGAGGGACCAGCCACGGATTGCGCCCCGTGGCCGGGACAGAGGTCGGCATCGGGGAGCGTGCACCCGGGCCGTACGGCCCGGTGGCGCACGAGCAGGACGGTCGTCCGGTGTGACCGGACCGGGATTCCCCGGTCGCACCGGAGGACCGCCACCGGTGAGGATCCACAGGACCTGATGAGACCGTCCGCCGCTACCCCGAGCCCTGCCGTACCCGCCCGCCGCTTTCCGGCGGGTCGTGGTCCGGTCGGTGTTCCGGTGGGCGCGGCGGCCTGAGGCGCCCGGCCGGGGCATGCCAACGCCCCGACCGGCCGGATGCGGGGGAGGCAGGGTCGAGACGCCGACCCGACCCTGCCTACCAGCCCCGTCTGCTCGCACCTGCCGGGACCGGTCCGGCGTCGTCGCCGCCGACGCCGACGTCGGAAGCCGGTGTTGTTCCGGTGCGGGACGGGCGGACGGGGCCCATCCACCCCGGCTGTTCGGAAAACCGGGGCGTATCTTTCCGAAACATATTCTGATATTCCTATATTTAGCGGTACCGACGGTTCCTCGTGAACGGGGAAGGAGCACCATGCGAACAGGTGTCTGGCTGGTAGGAGCGCGCGGGTCCGTTGCGACCACCAGCATCGTCGGAGGGCTCGCGCTGCGGGCCGGTCTGGCCGGGCCGACCGGCTGCGTCACCGAGCTGCCCGAGCTGCGCGGCCCGGCCCTGCCGGCCTTCGCCGACCTCGTCTTCGGCGGGCACGACCTGGCCACCACTCCGCTGTGCAAACGCGCCGAGGCCCTCGCTGACGCCGGTGTCATCCCCTGGCGGCTGGTCGCGGCGCTCCGCGACGAGCTGGGCGTGGTCGAGCAGGAGCTGCGCCCCGCACCGGTGGGCGACACCCAGGCCGACCGGGCCGCCGCCGTGGTCCGTGATCTCACCACCTTCCGGGAGCGGCACGAGCTGGACCGGGTGGTGGTGGTCAACGTCTCCGCCACCGAGCCGGCCCCTCGACCGCACCCCGGGCACGCCGACCCGGCCGCGCTGCGCGCCGCCCTCGACGGCCCGGACGAGGTGCTGCCGGTCAGCTCCCTCTACGGCTACGCGGCGCTGCTCGCCGGCTGCCCGTACGTCGACTTCACCCCGTCCACCGGGCTGCGGCTGCCGGCGCTCGCCGCGCTGGCCGAGGAGGCCCGCCTGCCGTACGCCGGGCACGACGGCAAGACCGGGGAAACCCTGGTCAAGTCGGTGCTCGCGCCGATGTTCGCGATGCGCACCCTGGCCGTGGGCTCCTGGTCCGGGGTCAACCTGCTCGGCGGCGGCGACGGCGCGACCCTCGCCGACCCGGCCGCGAACGCGGCGAAGGTGCAGAGCTAGC
>NZ_JAGPXZ010001493.1:0-475 GCF_018070305.1 Micromonospora sp. M51
GTCTCCGCCACCGAAACCGCAGGCCAGGACGAGGGCGAGCAGAACGCCGACGCCGGCCAACCCGGCAAGTCGCTTGATCATTGAAGATCCTCTCCGTCACGGCGGGTGTCCCGGCCGATGCTAGGGCGCGTGGGCAACCGGCGGCGCGGATTACACCCGCCGACCGGGTGCGACACGCCGACGGCGCACGGGGCTGGCGTACGTCGGGGGCCGGTTGTCGGGCGTGCCGCGTCCGGACCGCTACCCTGGTTCGGCGGCGCGTCGGTCCCGACTGATCGTCGATGTTCAGATAACAAAAACTCTTGAGTAATCAAATACTGAAAAGTGCGGATATGGGCAGCTTTTTGGGCCCGGATCCGCGAATTGCTCATCCCGAGGGGTGGCGACCGAGGCCATCGGAGGAATACTCTCGGTCGCGGCCCGCGTACTGATGAGGCGCCCGGGGGACGGGCGGGTGGAGGTGCTCGCGTGAGCC
>NZ_JAGPXZ010001494.1:0-473 GCF_018070305.1 Micromonospora sp. M51
TCGCCTGGCCCGGCCCGGACGCCGGCCCGGCGCCCCGACCGCTGCGAAGTCCGGCCGCCGGATGGGCCGATCCTCCCCGTGCGGGCCGGCGACGAGCAGCGCGCTCGGCGCGGCGGCAAGCGCCGCAGCGGCCCGGGACACCCGCTCAGCCGAGGTGTCCGCGATCAGGCGGGGCAGGTCGTCGACCAGCTCCGCCCGACCGAACAGCAGCTCGAAGCGGCCCAGCGCGCGGCAGCGCTCCTCCAGCCGGGCATGCCGCCGGCGGTGCTGCCCGGCCAGTTCGGCAACCGCCCGTCGCACTTCGGCCCCGGCCCGCGCCGGATCGCCGAGGCCCGACCACTCGGCCGCCAGGTCGGCGACGAAGCCGTCCGGCGTCACGTCGTCCGGCAGCACGGCGGTCACCACGAAGGCATCCGGTGCCAACGCGTCGAGCGGCCCGAAGAAGCCGCAGCCGGCGCTGGCGCGTACGCCGG
>NZ_JAGPXZ010001495.1:0-473 GCF_018070305.1 Micromonospora sp. M51
TAATATTTCTTCAGCCGCTCGGCGAGCTTGTCCAGCCCGACGGTGACCAGTTCACCCGGGCACATCGGCAGGGCTTGCGTGCCCTCATCCACCTTGATGCCGGGGATGGCGCCGCTCTGTTCGATCAACTTCACCAGCGGCGTGCCGTCCGCGGCGTCCTGCCAGATCGTCTCGTCATAGAGGATCACGCCGGAAATATACTGGCTCATGGCCTCCTTCGAGCGGAACAGCATCTCGCGATAGTCGCGGCGATTGCTTTCCGTCGATTCCACGCCGATCGCGTCGAAACGCTTCTTGATGGTGCCGGAGGATTCGTCGGCGGCAAGAATGCCCTTGCCCGGCGCGACCATGGCGGTCGCGATCTTGTTGAGCTCAGTCAGATTCATCGAGAGGTCCTCCCAAAACGATTCTGCCCTTGCCTGTGAAAATAGACGGTTCTCGGGCAATTGCCGAGTTAACGTTCGTCGCAGGGT
>NZ_JAGPXZ010000162.1:0-9731 GCF_018070305.1 Micromonospora sp. M51
CCCTCTTCCGCGGCGGTCTGCTCCAACGCGGCCAGCAGCGACGCCGGACCGTAGAGCGTCGTGTTCTGCGCGACCACCCCGATGACCTGTGATCGACCGGTCACCAGGGCGCGCGCCGCGCCGTTGGGGCGGTAGCCGAGTTCGGCGATCGCCGCGCGCACCCGAAGCCGGGTCTGCTCACGGACGTTGGGATGCCCGTTGAGCACCCGCGACACCGTCTGATGGGAGACACCGGCGAGACGAGCAACGTCCGTCATCGCGGGACCGTGGACGGCCATTTCACTCCCCCCGCTACATCTCCGGCCCGCGGCCCGTCGACGTCGACTGGAGCGGCCCGGCCCGATCCCCCTCGCTCAGTCACCACGCCGGTGCTGAATCCCAGGTGACCAGCGCTGGATCGCCGACAGTCTACGCCAGCAACCGTCCTGAACACGGCATGGCTCTGTCGGGTCTGCGCAACCCGCCCACGCCGTACCACCCGGTCCCCACCGGAGGTGCGCGCCAGCCGGTGCGGCGCGCGGCCCCCGACGTGGTACGCCGGCCCGCCCGCGCTCCTGGACAGAGCGTGGAGCAGGCCGGCGCGGGCCCGACACGTGGCGCCGACTCGACATGCCGTACGGCGTGCGCGGCCGGCGCCACCGGTCAGACCGGACGTCGTGTGACTGGTGTCACGGCGTCGTCAGGTCGAATCGCCGCACGGTGACCGCGCCACCGAGCGCCTGTGTTGCGTGGTTGAAGATGGCGAACCGGTAGCCCATGAAGAACTGCCAGTTGTTCGCCAGCGTCAGGGCGTTGCCGAACGAGGTGAAGTTGACCCCGTCGGTGCTGTACGAGAAACGGGCCTGCCGGCCGGAGCCGGGTCTGATGTCGGCGTTGGCGCGCAACCAGATCCGGCCACCGGAGACGGCGGTGCTCGCCACCTCGCTGCCGGTGCTGGTGGTGTTCCAGCTGCCGTCCATCGTCAGGCCGTTCTGCATGACCAGCCGGGTGGACCCGTTGTCCCGTCGGATGCCGATCCAGGCCGACGAGTTGCGCAGCACCGCCAGGCCGGTGCGGTCACCGTCGCGCATGGTGGAGTAGTCCAACTCGATGGTCGCGGTCGAGGTGGGGCCCTGGATGCGGTGGGTCAGCGTGTTGCGCGCCTTGTACAGGTCGCCGGTGACGGTGGCGGTCTGCAGGTTCAGGCCGTTGTTGACCGACCACTTGCTGTTGTCCGGGTTGTGGTTCCACTCCCACTGCGGGCCCAGCGTGGTGCCGGCGAAGGTGTCGGTGCCGGTGAGCGGCTTGACCGCCCGGGGCGGCGCCGGCAGGTTCGGCTTCGGGTACGAGCTGCCCCACGCGCCGTTGACCGTCTGCAACACCGGCCAACCGTCGCCGGTCCAGGTGATCGGCGCCAGGGCCGGCATCCGACCACCGGGGTACGCGTCGACGAAGGACATGTAGTACCAGTCGCCGTTCTGGGTCTGCACCAGACCGCCCTGGTGCGGCACACCGCCGCCGGAGATCGGACCGGGCAGGTTGAGCAGGACCTGACGTTGCTCGTACGGGCCGAACGGACCGTTCGTCGACTTCAGCACGTACTGGCCGTTCGCCGGTCGGGTGAGCCAGATGTAGTAGGCGCCGTTGCGCTTGTAGAAGCGGGCGCCCTCCAGCGTCCCGATGCTCGACGGCGTCTGGTAGACCTGCTGGGCGCGGACCTGGGACTTCCCGTCGGCGGAGAGCTGGGCCACGCTGATGGTGCTGTTGCCGTACGCCACGTACATCGTGTCGTTGTCGTCGACCAGCAACCCGGCGTCGTAGTAGCAGTTGGGGATGGTGGCGTGCTTGCTCCACGCGCCGTCGACGGCGGACGCGGTGTAGATGTGGGTCTGCGCGAAGTCGATGCACCCGGCCCAGTAGTACGTCCGGTTGCTCGGCCGGTAGTTCAGCGTCGACGCCCAGATCCCGTCGACGTACGCGTTGCCACCGCTCATGTCGTACTTCGAGCCGAAGTCGAGCCGGGGCACGGCGTGCCCGGCGAACTCCCAGTTCACCAGGTCGTAGGAGCGCAGCACCGGCGCGCCCGGCGAGTAGTGCATGGTGGACGACGTGAGGTAGTACGCGTTGTCGACCCGGATGATGTCGACGTCGGCGAAGTCCTGCCAGATCGCCGGGTTCGAGAAGGTGCCGTTCGACGGGGGCGGCGTGGTGGGGTCGGTCCCGCCGTCGACGCGGACGAACTGCCACTGCTGGTTGGTGCCGTTCCAGTCGTCGTACTGCACGATGTTTCCGCCGTCGGCGGTCGAGGCGCCCTGCACCTCCATCACCTTGTTGCTGTTCCGATTGATCAACCGGACGTAACCGCCGTCCGAGTCGGCCAACCGGAACTGCTGGTTGGTGCTGTTGTTGTCGCTCCACTGCACGATTGCGCCGCCGTTGGCGGTCGAGAAGCCCGAGACGTCCAACACCTTGTTGGACAGCCGCGACTTCACCCGGTAGTAGCCTCCACCGGAGTCGACGAACTGCCACTGCTGCTGGTTACCGTTGTTGCGGGTCCACTGCGTGATCCGCGCGCCGTCGTTGGTCGCCAGGTTGTACACGTCCAGGGCCTTGCCGCTGTTGCGGTTCACCAACACGTACCAGGCACTGGTGTCGACAGTCGCCGCTGACGCGGGCGCCGAGGCGACGGCTGCGGCCGCGCCACCGACCACCAGCGTCATCGCGGCGACAGCAAGTCTCGACAGCCACCCGCGCCGACGTGGCGCACCCCGGGGAACCCGACCGATGGAAAGCATGATCCTCCTCTGCTGACGTCAACCGAGCGATCTGGGTCGCGTCCGCGGCACCGGGCGGGGCACCGAGCTGACCGACGTCCGGCCATGTGATCGCTAACACCGTCAGCCCGACGGTCGCGGCGATGAGCTGCCGCAACCGAGAGAGGTGGAACGCACGCGTGGCCGGACAGTCAAAGACATCGACCATCTTGGCTATAGACTGTGAGCGATAACATGCTGTTAGTCAAGCCGTAACACGGCCGCCTCACGTACGCCGGGACCACACGCGAACGGGTGGTCCACCCCAGCCGCAGGCAGGGATGGACCACCCGTGTCGAGCGCGATCAGAGCGCGCGAATCAGAAGCCGCGGGCCAGCCGGTAGTAGGCCTGGTTCCAGCGGATCTCGTCGGCGAAGCGGCGCGGCTGCGTGTCGGCGTCGATGACGACGAGCTCGGTGCGGCTCATCTCCGCCAGGTCGTGCAGCTCCTCCACGCCCACCGCCTGCGACAGCACCGTGTGGTGCGGGGCGCCGGCGGTGATCCACGCCTCGGCCGAGACCGGCAGGTCGGGGCGCGGACGCCACACCGCCCGGGCCACCGGCAACCGGCGCAGCGGCTGCGGCGGGGACACCACGTCGATCTCGTTGGCCACGAGCCGGAACCGCTCCCCCATGTCGGCCAACCCGAGCACCACCGCCGGACCGGGTGCGGCGTCGAAGACCAGCCGGACCGGGTCCTCCCGGCCACCGATGCTCAGCGGGTGGATCTCCACGTTGGGCACGTCCGACGCGATGGTCGGGCAGACCTCCAGCATGTGGGCGCCGAGCACCAGCTCGTTGCCCGGGGTGAGGTCGTAGGTGTAGTCCTCCATGAACGAGGTGCCGCCACTCACCCCCACCGACATCGCCTTGAGGGTGTGGACCAGGACCGAGGTCTTCCAGTCGCCCTCGCCGCCGAAGCCGTAACCGTCCGCCATCAGCCGCTGCACGGCGATGCCCGGCAGCTGACGCAGCCCACCGAGGTCCTCGAAGTTCGTCGTGAAGGCCCGGAACCCACCCGCGTCCAGGAAGGCGCGCATGCCCAACTCCAGGCGCGCGGCGTAGCGCAGCGCGTCGTGCTGATCGCCGCCGGGCAGCAGCTCGCCGACGATGCGGTAGGTGTCCTGGTACTCCTTGACCAGGTCGTCCACCTGCGCGTCGGTGACCTCGCCGACCACCTCGACCAGGTCGTTGACGCCGTAGGTGTTGACCGAGACGCCGAACCGCAGCTCGGCCTCGACCTTGTCGCCCTCGGTCACCGCGACGTCGCGCATGTTGTCGCCGAAGCGGGCCAGGCGCAGCGACCGCATCGCCGACCAGCCCAGCGCGGCGCGCGCCCACGCCCCGATGCGAGTGGTCACCCGCGGGTCGCTGACGTGCCCGGCCACCGTCTTACGGGCCACACCGAGGCGCGTCTGGATGTACCCGAACTCGCGGTCGCCGTGCGCGGCCTGGTTCAGGTTCATGAAGTCCATGTCGATGTCGTTCCACGGCAGCAGAACGTTCGCCTGGGTGTGCAGGTGCAGCAGCGGTGTCTGCAACGCGTCCAGACCGGAGATCCACATCTTGGCCGGCGAGAACGTGTGCATCCAGGCGATCACCCCGACGGCACCCTGGGCGGCGGCATCCCGGCAGACCTGCAGGATCTCACCACTGTTGGTCAGGACGGGCTTCCAGACCACGCGGGCGGGAATCTGCGGCGAGTCGTCGAGTGCTGCCGCGATCTGGCGGGACTGCTCAGCCACCTGGCGGAGCGTCTCCTCGCCGTACATGCCTTGGCTGCCGGTGAGGAACCAGATCTCGGGTTCGGTGTGTGGTGCCATGGGGTTGCCTTCCGCGAGAGGGGCGGTCACTTGTAACGGATTCCGATGAGGCGCTGGAGGAGGATGAACGCGAAGAGCAGGCCGCCAATCACGATCTTGGTCCACCAGGAGTTGAGGCTCCCATCGAAGGTGATGAGGGTCTGGATCACGCCCAGGACCAGCACGCCGAGTACCGTGCCGAAGACGTAACCCGCGCCGCCGGTGAGCACCGTGCCACCGATGACGACGGCGGCGATGACGTCCAGCTCCATCCCCACGGCGATCAGCGGCGCGCCGGAGAGGGTGTAGAAGGACAGCAGGATCCCGCCGATGGCCGAGCACAGACCACTGATCGTGTAGACGGCGATCCGGGTCCGCCCCACCGGCAGGCCCATCAGCAGCGCCGACTGCGGGTTGCCGCCGATGGCGTACACGTTGCGCCCCAGCCGGGTGTAGGCCAGCACGTACGCGGCGATGGCGACCACCACGAAGGCGATCAGCACGCTGATCGACACGAAGTTGCCGCGGGGGTTCCCGATCCGCTCCTGCGACATCGCGGTCCAGAAGCCGTCGGTGATCGGGATCGACGCGCCGGAGATGAACGTGCACATGCCCCGGGCGAAGAACATCCCGGCGAGCGTGACGATGAACGGCTGGATCTCGAAGAAGTGGATGACGCAGCCCATCAGCAGGCCGAGCGTCGGGCCGATGAGCAGCGCGATGACGAGCACCAGCGCCGCCGGCATGCCGTCCTGCAGCAGCGCGGCCGACACCATCGCCGTCATGGCGACGACCGAACCGACCGACAGGTCGATGCCACCGGTGAGGATCACGAAGGTCATGCCCACCGCGACGACGAGCAGGAAGCCGTTGTCGATGAACACGTTGAAGATGACCTGGACGTTGGAGAACGCCGTGTACTGCGAGACACCGATGCCGTACATCACCAGCAGCAGGGCGAGCGTCGCCAGCACCGGTATCTGCTTCCTCGGCAGCCGGAACCGGTTACGACCGGCGGTAAGCGTTCCAGTGGTCATGCCGGCACCTGCTCCTTCGGCTTGTCGGCGACGGGGGCGGGCGGCGGGGCGTTGCGCCTGCGGCGGGTGAACCGGGCCCGGAAGGCCGGCGCCTGGATGAGGCAGACGGCGATGACGACGACCGCCTTGAACAGCAGCGACGTCTGCGGCGAGATGTCCATCGCGTACACGGTGGTGGTCAGGGTCTGGATGATCAGCGCACCGATGATGGTGCCGCTGAGGAAGAACCGGCCACCCGCGAGGGAGGTGCCGCCGATGACGACAGCGAGGATCGCGTCCAGCTCGACCCAGAGGCCGGCGGCGTTGCCGTCGGCACTGGAGACGTTGGCGGTCATCATGAAACCGGCGACCGCGGCACACGCGGCGCTGATCACGTACGCGAGGAAGATGACCCGGCCGGACCGGATGCCGGCCAGCCGACTGGCCACCGAGTTGCCGCCCACCGACTCGATGATCATGCCCAGCGCGGTGCGACGGGTGAACGCGGCGACGAGCAGTGCCGCGGCGAGAGCGATGAAGATGGCCAGCGGCAGGGTCAACGCGTGGCCCAGGCCGATCGCCCGGTACGGCTCGGAGTTGATGGTGATGATCTGACCCTCGGTGATCAGCTGGGCGAGACCCCGGCCGGCGACCATCAGGATCAGGGTGGCGATGATCGGTTGGATGCCGATCACTGCCACCAGCACCCCGTTCCACGCGCCGAGCACGAGCGAGACCCCCATCGCCATCGCGAGGGCGGTCGCCACCACGGCAATGCTGCTCTGGTCGGGCTGCTTGCTGATGTACATGCAGGCGATCGCGCCGCTGATCGCGCAGAGCGAGCCGACCGACAGGTCGATGCCGCCGGTCGAGATGACCAGGGTCATGCCCAGCGCGACCAGGATCAGCGGTGCGCTCAGCCGCAGGATGTCGATCGGCGTCCCGTACAGGTGCCCGTCCTTGAGCTCGATGGACAGGAACCCGGGCCGGTAGATCGTGTTCGCGGCGAGCATGGCGAACAGCACGGCGGCGGGCCAGAACAGCCGGTGACCGGTCATCGTCCGGAAGCGGCTCATGGTGTCGTTCATCGGTCTGCCTCCTCCCGGTGGGATCCGCTGGCGATGGTCTGCATGATGCGGTCGGCGTCGAGGCTCTCGTCGTTGGCGAGCTGAGCGACCATCTGCCGGTCCCGCATCACTGCCACCTTGTGGCTCAGGCGCAGCACCTCCTCCAGCTCGGCGGAGATGAACAGCACCGCCATGCCGCCGTCGGACAGCTGCGTCACGAGCTTCTGGATCTCGGTCTTCGCGCCGATGTCGATGCCCCGCGTCGGCTCGTCGAGGATCAGCAGCCGGGGCTCGGTGATCAGCCACCGGGCCAGGAGCACCTTCTGCTGGTTGCCGCCGGAGAGGTTGCGGACCGGAACCTCCGGGTCGGCGGGCCGGATGTTGAGGGCCTTGACGTACTTGTCGACCAGCTCGTCCTGGCGACGACGCGGAATGGGCCGCAGCCAGCCGCGCGCCGCCTGCATGGCGAGGATCATGTTCTCGCGCACCGACAGGTCGGCGACGATTCCCTCCGCGCGGCGGTTCTCCGAGCAGAAGCCCACGCCGTGGTCGATCGCCTGGGCGGGGGTGCGCAGGCTGCTCGCCGTGCCGTCGACAGCTACCTGACCGCCGTCGCTCCGGTCGGCCCCGAACAACAACCGCGCGACCTCGGTACGCCCCGAGCCCAGCAGGCCGGCCAGGCCCACCACCTCGCCGGCGTGGATGGTGAGGCTGAACGGCTCGACAGCGCCCGCTCGACCGAAGTTGGACACCGCCACCAGGGGGGTGCCCTCCTCCAGGGTGGCCAGGTCCCGCCGGGAGTGCTCCTCGATGCCCTCCAGGACGTCGAGCTCCTTGCCGATCATCTTCTCGACCAGGGAAAGCTGGGGCAGCTCGGTGGTGAGGTACTCGCCGACCAGCCCGCCGTTGCGCAGCACGGTGATCCGGTCGGCGATCTCGTAGACCTGGTCGAGGAAGTGGGTCACGAACAGGATGGCGATGCCCTCGTCGCGCAGCTGCCGCATGATCCGGAACAGCTGCGCCACCTCGTCGGCGTCGAGGCTGGACGTCGGCTCGTCCAGGATCAGCACCCGGGCCTTGATGTCGATCGCGCGGGCGATGGCGACCATCTGCTGGATCGCCAGGGAGTACGAGCCGAGTGGCGCGCTGACGTCGAGGTCGAGGTCGAGGCGGGCCAGCAGGGCTCGGGCGCGGCGGCGAACCTCGCCCCAGCGGACCGCGCCGAAAAGGCGGGGCTCACGGCCGATGAAGATGTTCTCCGCCACCGAGAGGTTGGTGCAGAGGTTGACTTCCTGGAAAACGGTGCTCACACCGGCGGCGGTCGCCTGCATCGGCCCGGTGAACGACACGGGTTCGTCGTGGAGGGTGATCGCGCCCTCGTCGGTGTCGTAGACACCGGTGAGCACCTTGATGAGGGTCGACTTGCCGGCGCCGTTCTCGCCCATCAGGGCGTGCACCTCGCCGGGGAAGAGCCGGAAGTTGACGTCGTGGAGTGCGCGCACCCCGGGGAAGGACTTGCTGATCCCGGTCATCGTCAGGACCGGACGGCTATCCGTCATCCCATCAGACCTCTTCTGGGTTGTCGACACGGAAGGGCCGCCACGTCCCCGCGACGCCCGCCCGGTCGCCCCTGGGGGTCGCTCGGGCGGGCGTGGTACTCGGGGTCGTCGCGGGCCAAGCCCGGTCCGTTTCGGGTAGGGAGGCGACGCGGCGGGGCCGCCACGCGAGCGCGGCGACCCCGTCGTCGATCAGTACTTACGGTTGGGCAGAGCTTCCTTCGCCTGCTCAGTCGTGAAGGTGGTCTCCTCGGTCTCGATCCGAGGCGGCACCTCCTCGCCCGCGTGGACCTTCTTGGCCAGGTCCATCAGCTGCGGGCCGAGCAGCGGGCTGCACTCCGCGATGAAGTTGAACTTCCCGTCGGCGAGAGCCTGCATGCCATCCTTGACGGCGTCGACGGTGATGATGGTGATGTCCTTGCCGGGCTCCTTGCCGGCGGCGGTGATCGCCTCGAGCGCGCCCAGACCCATGTCGTCGTTGTGCGCGAACAGCACGTCGATCTTCGGGTACGCCTTGAGGAACTGCTCCATGACCTGCTTGCCGCCGGCCCGGGTGAAGTCACCCGGCTGCGAGGCGATGATCTTCAGGTTCGGGTTGGCGGCGATCGCCTCACCGAAGCCCTTCTTGCGGTCGTTCGCCGGCGCCGCACCGGTGTTGCCCTGCAGCTCGACGATGTTCACCGGGCCCGAGGCGCTCTTCTTCTGCTCGACCAGCCACTCACCGGCGAGCCGGCCCTCCTTGACGAAGTCCGAGCCGAGGAAGGTCTTGTACAGGGTCTTGTCGGCCGAGTCCACCGAGCGGTCGGTCAGGATGACCGGGATGCCGGCGTCCTTGGCCTCCTTGAGCACGGTGTCCCATCCGGACTCCACCACCGGCGAGAAGGCGATCACGTCGACCTTCTGCTGGATGTAGTTGCGGATCGCCTTGATCTGGTTTTCCTGCTTCTGCTGAGCGTCGTCGAACTTCAGCTCGATCCCCGCGGCGGCAGCGGACTCCTTGATCGAGGTGGTGTTCGCGGTACGCCACCCGCTCTCCGCACCGACCTGGGAGAAGCCCATCGTGATCTTGCCGTCGTCCTTGGACCCGCCGCCGCCGGTGTCGCTGTTACCGCAGGCCGCCACGCCGCCGACCAGCAGCACGCTGGCGAGGACCGCGGCAGCACGCCACGGAGCGGACTGCATTCGCATCTTTCCCATCGAATCTCCTTGGTGGATGTGGTGGGTAACCGCGCCGGCCGCCGAGGTGCGAAAGAGCGGCGTACGCGGGTGGTGCGTGCTGGTGCGCGTGGTGCAGACCGACGGGTCCCGGGGTTTCGGTGAGGGTCAGGAACCCGCCGGTGCGACTGGTTGTTGGCCGTAGACGTTCTGGTAGCGGTCGTAGAGTGAGTCGATGTCGGCCTGTGCCATCGGGACCGGCCGCCCGAGGGTGTGGGCCAGGTGCGCGGTCCGGGCCACGTCCTCGCACATCACCGCCGCCTTGACCGCCGCGCGGGCGTCGC
>NZ_JAGPXZ010000163.1:0-9705 GCF_018070305.1 Micromonospora sp. M51
CGACCGAGAACGCGACGAGCGGTCGGGCCGTCGACTGGGCCGCGGTGGCGGCGGCCTGCGGTTACTACGACCAGTCCCACCTGATCCGGGACTTCCACCAGTTCGCGGGGGCGACGCCGGCCGCGCTGCTCGCCGCCCGGTGACGACGCTCGACTGACCCCCTGCTCGCGGCGGCGACCCGCCGAGGTCGCATTCGTCCAATCCGGATTCGCGCCGCCGGACGCAGAATCGGGTCATGCGAACCATCTATCCGATCCTCCGTTACCCCGATCCCCGCGCCGCGATCGACTGGCTCGGCGCCGCCTTCGGTTTCCAGGTGCACGCCGTGCACGAGGCACCCGATGGCACCGTCGCGCACGCCGAGCTGATCCTCGACACCGGCATGATCATGCTGGGTGGGCGGACCGACGCCGCGCCCCGCCCGGCGGACGACGACTGGTCGGTCTACGTGGCGGTGCCGGACGTCGACGCGCACTGCGCGCGGGCCCGGGCGGCCGGCGCCGAGATCATCCGTGAGCCGTTCGACACCGACTACGGCTCCCGTGACTACGCGGCGCGCGACCTGGCCGGCACCGTCTGGTCGTTTGGCACGTACCGGCCCTGAACCCCCGCCGAGCCGGCCCGCAGCCCGCAGGGCACCCACCCCCCTCGACCGTGAACCGCCGCTGACCTGTGGAAACGATGCGGGTGAGCGGGCCCGGCCGGGGGCGGCACCGAATGCGCCGATTGCGGTGTGCGAGCGAACTATTGCACTGGGTGATCGTCCTGCGTAGTCTCCCTCGGTGGGGAGGCCGGGATGCCGCTGCCAACAAGTCCTGTTATTCGACGTGCACGTCTCGGCGCAGAACTGCGCCAGCTTCGTCGGCGCGAGTCGCTGACCCTGGAGCAGGTCTGCGACCGGTTGGGTTGGGCCTCGACGTCAAAGCTGTCCCGCATCGAGCTGGGCCAGAGTCGCCCGGACCTTGCCGACGTGCTCGATCTGCTGGACGTCTACAAGGTGCCGACGCCCGCCCGGGAGGCGCTGATCGTCATCGCCCGGGACGCGGCGACCAGTCGGGGCTGGTGGAAGACGCTGGGCGAGATGAGCGAACGGCAGCGCACCTACGCCGAGTTGGAGGCGGGTGCCGCCGACATCGTCGAGTACCAGCCGTCGGTGGTGCCGGGGCTGCTGCAGACGCCCGCGTACGCCCGGGTGCTGGTCACGGCCAGCGCCCAGCTCACGCCGGAGGTCGATGTGGACGCCGAGGTGCGGGCTCGGGCGCTACGGCAGGAGGTGCTGCGGCGGGCCTATCCGCCGCGCTACACGGCGGTGCTCGCCGAGGCCGTCTGCGACCAGGGTGACCTGCCGGTGGCGGTCTGGCGGGAGCAGCTGCGGCATCTGGTCGCGGTGACCGGGCTGTCCCACGTCACGGTGCGACTGCTGCCGCGCGGGGTCGCCGGTGGCGGCCTGCATCCGCTGACACCGTATTCCTGCTACGCCTTTCCCGACCCGGCGGACCCGCGGACGGTGATGCTCGAGGCGCTGACCACCGACGTCCGGTTGGCCACCGCGCTCGACGTCGACCGCTACCAGCGGATGACCGAGGCGTTGCTGGCCGCGGCGCTGTCGCCGGAGGAGACCGTCACTGTGCTGGCCCGCCGCGTCGGCGAGTAACCGCCGACGGCGCGGCGCCGCGCGGCCACCGGGCCCGGCGCCCCCGAGCCCGTCGGGACCGGCGGCCGGCGCGTGCGTCCGGCACGATAACCACGGGGTACGACAGGCAGGCTCAGGCCGGCACGTCGAGGAAGTGCTCGACCACCGGCGGTCCCGCGAAGTGGGGGCCGATCAGCGCCCGCCACCGCTCGAACCGTTCGGTGGCCCGGAAGTTCTCCTCGTGGGCCTCGACCGAGTCCCATTCGACGAGCAGCACGAAGCGGGTCGGCGACTCGATTCCCCGGGTCATCCGCACGGACCGGCAGCCGGGCGCCCCGGCGAGCACCGGGTGCCCCTCGGCGTACGCGGCGGCGAACGCGTCCTCGTGTCCGGGCAGTACGTCGATCAACGCGACCTCAAGCACCATGTCGGACAGCCTCCCACGATGGTCGTTGCCGGTGCTGTCGCGGGGTCTGTTCCGGCGTCGGCGACGCCCCTAGGGTGGCCTGGTGATCATTGACTGGCTCACCGGCACCGCCTTTCGGGTGGCCGGTGCGGGCACCACCTGGGCGGAGCTGCTGGGGTTCGCGACCGGTGTGCTCAACGTGTGGCTGGTGGCCCGGCAGAAGATCGCCAACTGGCCGATCGGCATCGCCAACGTGCTCCTGCTCATGCTGTTGTTCTGGACCGCAGGCCTGTACGCCGACGCGGGGCTCCAGGTCGTCTACGTCGCGCTCGGCTGTTACGGCTGGTGGCACTGGCTGGTCGGTGGCGAGCGGCGCACCCGGCTCACGGTGAGCCGGACGGGACGACGGGAGTGGTTGGCGCTGGCCGCCGCCGGGGTGCTGCTCACCGGCGTGCTCTGGGTGCTGGTGGACCGGGCCACCGACTCGACGGTGCCGCTGCCGGACGCGTTGACCACGGCGCTGTCCCTGCTGGCCACGTACGGGCAGACCCGCAAGCGGGTGGAGAGCTGGTGGCTCTGGATCGCCGCCGACCTGATCTACATCCCGTTGTACGCGTACAAGGGGCTGCACCTGACCGCCGTCCTCTACCTGGTCTTCCTCGCCCTGTGCGTGCTCGGGTTGCGGGCCTGGCGCGCCGACCTGCGTCGGGTCGACCGGCCGAGCGCGGTCCCGCCCGGTCCGGCCCCCGTCGCCGCGTGAGCGCCGAGACGTCCGGCCGGGCACCAGCGCCACGCTCGCCGGGGCACCCGGCCGCCCCGGAGTTCGGGCACGGGATGGTGGTGGGCAAGTTCTATCCACCGCACGCCGGGCACCACGCGCTGATCGCCGCGGCCGCCGCCCGTTGCGCCGAGGTCACCGTCGTGGTGGCACCCTCGCGTCGGGAGTCCATCCCGTTGCCGCTGCGCCTGGACTGGCTGCGGGAGGCGCATGCCGACACGCCGTGGGTCCGGTTCGTCGGCCGGTATGACGACCACCCGGTGGACTACGCCGATCCGGCCGTCTGGGACGCGCACTGCGCGGTGTTCCGCGAGGCCGTCGGGCCGGGGCCGGTGGACGCGGTCTTCTCCTCCGAGGCGTACGGCGCCGAGTTGGCGCGCCGGTTCGACGCCGTACCCGTGTCGGTGGATCCGGACCGGCGGACCGTGCCGGTGTCCGGGACGGTCGTGCGCGCGGATCCGGCGCGTCACTGGCGGTGGTTGAGCGCGCCGGTGCGGGCGTGGTTCGTCCGGCGGGTGGTGGTGGTCGGGGCCGAGTCGACCGGCACCACGACGATGGCGGCGGCGCTGGCGGGGCACTACGGCACGTCCTGGGTGCCGGAGTACGGCAGGGAGTTGACCGCCCACAAGCTGGCCCGGTTGCGGGAGCGGACGCCGACGGCGACGGTCTTCGACGTCACGTGGGACCGGGACGACTTCCGCGCCGTGGTCCGCGCGCAGCAGGCGGCCGAGGACGCGGCGGCCCGGACGAGCGGGCCGCTGCTGGTCTGCGACACCGACGCGCGGGCGACGGCGGTGTGGGAGGAGCGTTACCTGGGCAGCACGTCGGAGCAGGTGCGGGCGGCGGCCCGTCGGCCGGCGCTGTATCTGCTGACTGATCACCGGGGGGTGCCGTTCACCGATGACGGGCTGCGCGACGGCGAGCACCTGCGGGAGTGGATGACCGAGCGGTTCCGGGCCGAGCTGGCGGGGTGCGGGGTGCCGGTGGTGGAGCTGACCGGGTCGCCCGCCGAGCGGTTGGCCCGGGCGGTGCGGGCCTGCGACGACCTGCTCGCCGCAGGCTGGTCCCTCGCCGACCCGATCGCCGCACCCGACCTGCACTAGCCTCCTAGGAAGCCATAGACGGTGTGGCGTCGAACAGGGTGTTCGGAGCCACCGGCTGCCCGGGGTGTGATCACGGGCAGTGGTGGGCAACAATGGTCACCGAGGAGGGGAGTATTCCCCCGCAACGGAGTCGTCAGCACGGTCGATCGCCGGGTTCCACGGCGACCGACCCGGCCCCGTAGGTCGCCGCCCTTCCCGGGCGGCGGCGGAAGAGACCTCCGACAGTCACCAGAGTGAGCGACAGCGGCACACCGGCCCCCGTGGGGGCGTACGGTGTGCCCGACGCCGCGTGTCTGCCGGAGGAATGAACGTTGGACGTGTCCGGATTGGTGTGGGCGGGGACGCTTGTCGCACTGACTGCGGTCCTGCTCGTCGACCTGTTGATCATCGGTCGGCGCCCGCACGAGCCGAGTGTGCGGGAGTCGAGCCTCTGGGTCGCCTTCTATGTGGGGCTCGCCCTGATCTTCGGAGTGGGTCTCTGGCTGACCTCCGGTGCCAGCGCGGCCGGCCAGTTCTACACCGGTTGGCTCACCGAGTACAGCCTCTCGGTGGACAACCTCTTCGTCTTCGTGATCATCATGGCCCGCTTCGGGGTGCCCCGGCAGTACCAGCAGAAGGTGCTGCTCGTCGGCATCGTGCTGGCGCTGGTGATGCGGGGCGGGTTCATCGCCGCGGGTGCCGCGCTGATCTCGCAGTTCTCCTGGGTCTTCTACATCTTCGGCGCGTTCCTGATCTACACGGCGGTGAACCTGGCCCGGCAGGGTGAGCCGGACGAGGACGAGTTCTCCGAGAACGTGCTGATCCGGTGGAGCCGTAAGGCGCTGCCGATCTCGAAGGACTACGACAGCGCGAAGCTCACCACCCGCGTGGACGGCCGGCGGCTGTTCACCCCGATGCTGATCGTGATGATCGCGATCGGCACCACCGACCTGATCTTCGCACTGGATTCGATCCCGGCGATCTTCGGCATCACCCAGGAGCCGTACCTGGTCTTCACCGCCAACGTCTTCGCGCTGATGGGCCTTCGTCAGCTCTACTTCCTGCTCGGTGGCCTGCTCGACCGGCTGATCTACCTGAGCTACGGCCTGGCCGTCGTGCTCGGCTTCATCGGGGTCAAGCTGGTGCTGGAGGCGTTGGCCGACAACAACCTGCCGTTCATCAACGGTGGTGAGCACGTCGGCTGGGCGCCGCACATCCCGATCTGGTTGTCACTGCTGGTCATCATCGGCACCCTGGGTGTCGCCACCGCCGCCAGCCTGATCAAGTCCTCGCGGGACCGGCGTCGCGAGTTGGCCGACGCCCGACGCTGACCGGTCACCGGCCGGGCGCGGGTCCGCGCCCGGCCGGTCGAAAGACGCTCTAGACCCGGTGCGCGCCCACCAGCGTCGCGGTCCGGTCTTCCGGTAGGGGTTCCTCGATGACCCGCCGCCGCCGGTAGCAGGCGTGCAGCATCCGGCGTTGGCCGCCGTCGCCGGGCGTCGCGGTGACGATGCCGATGTGGTGGATCTTGCGGCCGGGTCGGGCGAAGAAGTAGAGGTCGCCGGGGCGTTCCGCGCCCAGCGGCACCGGGGTGGTGGCGGCGGCCTGGTCGTCGGCGTCGCGGGGCAGCAGCACCCCGAACCGCCGCCAGGCCAGATGCACCAGCCCTGAGCAGTCGATGCCGTGCGCGGACAGGCCGCCCCAGATGTAGACCACGTCCAGCAGTCGCTGTGCCACCGCGAGCGCCTGCTCGGCGTTCGGCGGCGCGGCCGACGCCGCGACCAGGTGCTCGTCGGGCAGCCAGAGCGGCGTGGACCGGCCGGGGACGTGCACCGGCCGCCAGTCGTCGCGCACGGGGCCGGCCGGGACGAGGCGGGTGCCGACGACGACGCCGGGCAGCGCCACCGGCCCGTTCGGGGCGGTGTGCAGCCCGGTGACGGTGGCGTCCACCACCAGTGGGTCACCGGTGCCGGTGTGGGCTGGGTCGACTGTGGTCAGTTGGTCG
This sequence comes from Micromonospora sp. M51, assembly GCF_018070305.1. NCBI lineage: Bacteria > Bacillati > Actinomycetota > Actinomycetes > Micromonosporales > Micromonosporaceae > Micromonospora > Micromonospora sp. M51. The sequence continues at coordinate 5,905 of NZ_JAGPXZ010000163.1, forward strand.
GTGGGGAGCCAGCCCGGGTAGCCGCGGGGGTCCAGCTTGGCCGCTGGTTGTTCGACGGCGACGACCCGCGCCCAGCCGTCCGGGCGCAGCTCGCTGACGAGGACCCGTTCGCCGAGCAGGAGTTGGCTCAGCACGCAGTCGCCCACCTGCTGGTCGGTGTCGAGTCCGGAGACCCAGGTCAGGATGTCGGCGCCGGCGGTCAGCGCGGGGCGGTCGACCGGGCGGACCGCCTCGGGGGAGGTCCACAGCGTCGCCACGGCGACCCGGACGAGGGCCTCGCGGCCCGGTTGCAGCTGCACGTCAACTCCCAGATCGCGTCGGCTGTCCCGGGGAAACCCTATGAAAGAAACCGACCACCATCAACCGCGAGGCTGCACTTTTGCTTCAGTCAGGCCGGAGATGCCCAGGCCAGGGGCGTCCGGCAGCACCACGTTCGCGCCGTCGTAGCGAATGCCGCCCTGCACCGGTGACCAGGCCAGCCACCAGGCGGCGTCCAGGTCGGCGACCGCTGTGGTGCCGTACGCGGCCACCAGGCTCGCCGCCGCCCCGATGCCGACCTGGCTCTCCATCATCGAGCCCACCACCGTGCCGAGACCGTGCGCGGTGGCCAGCTCGAGCAGGGTGCGCGCCGGGTGCAACCCACCGCACTTGGCCAGCTTGACGTTGACCAGGTCGGCGGCGCGGCGGCGGATCACCTCCACCAGGTCACGGACCCCGAACACCGCCTCGTCGGCCAGGATCGGCACGGACACCCGGTCACTGACCCAGGCCAGCCCATCCAGGTCCCAGCGGACCACCGGCTGCTCGACCAGCTCCACGTCGAGCCCCGCGTCCTCGATGCCGCGGATCACCCGGACCGCCTCCCGGGGCGTCCAGCCCTGGTTGGCGTCCAACCGGATCCGGATGCTGGGGCCGACGGCCGCCCGTACCGCCCGCACCCGGTCCAGGTCACCGGCAGCGTCGGTGCCGACCTTCAGCTTGAGCACACCGAAGCCGTCACCCTGCCGCTGCCGCGCCGCGGCCGCCAGGTCCACCGCGTCGCCCGCCGCCAGCGTCACGTCCGTCGGGACCCGCAGCGAGGTGCCCCCGAGCAACCGCACCAGGGGTACGCCCAGCCGCCGCGCGGCGAGGTCGTGCAGGGCGACGTCGACAGCGGCCTTCGCCGCCTCGTTGCCGACCACCGCGCGCTGCACCTCGGCGCACCGGGTCACCAGGTCGTCCGGGTCACTGCCGATCAGCTGTGGGCCGAGCAACTCGCGGACGCACGCCTGTGCGCCGGCAACCGACGCGCCGGTGACCTGCCAGACCTGGGGCGCCTCGCCGAAGCCGGACCGGCCGTCGCTGTCGACGAGTTCGACGACCAGCGTGTCCACTGTGGTGGTACGGCGCAGGGCGGTGACGAACGGGGTGTGTAAGGGGGCGGAAACCCGGTGGGTGCGTACCGCCGAGATCGTCATGTGGGGCACTCTATATGCAGGTTCACGGCGGGAGGGGAGACCGGATGACCGGGCAGGGCTGGGAGTTGGTGGGTGCGCCGAACGCGCGTGACCTGGGCGGCCTCGTCGGCGCGGACGGGCGGCGGGTTCGGGTCGGCCAGTTGATCCGCACTCCGGCGCTGGGTCGGCTCACCGACGAGGACCTGCCGGTGCTGGCGAAGCTGGGGCCGGCGTGCGTGCTGGATCTGCGCGACACCACGGAGATCTCGGTCGCCCCGGCGGACCGGCTCGCCGGTGAGCCACGGGTGGTGCGGCTGCCGGTGCACGATGCGGAGCACCCGGTCTTCACGTACGTCTCGGCGGTGCTGCTCGGCCACGACCTGAACGCGTACGCGGAGCTGGCCCGGCAGGGCACGGCCGGGGCGATGGCGGCGATCTACCGCTGGTTCGTCACGGGTGAGTCGGCGCGGGTCGGTTTCGCCGAGGCGGTACGCCTGGCGGCGCGACCGGAGAACCTGCCGTTGGTCTACCACTGCTCGGCGGGCAAGGACCGCACCGGTTGGCTCACCGTCGTCCTGTTGACGGCGCTCGGGGTGGACGAGGCGGCGATCCGTGCCGACTACCTGCGCAACAACGAGCTGACCGACAGCCTGCGGGCGGTGATCGTCGAGGCGATGCGGCGGCGGAATCCCGAGCTGGACGTGGACGCGGTGCTGCCCGTGCTGGAGGTCCGCGCCGAGTACCTCGACGCCGGTTACGCCGAGGTGCGTCGGGTGCACGGCTCGTTCGACGCGTACCTGCGTGACGGGTTGGGGCTCACCGACTCCGACCTCACCGCGCTGCGGGCTCAGCTGCTGGAGTGACAGCTGAGCCGGGCGGTGTGCTGGCGCGGGCGACCCAACCGGTGACGATCAGTGCCTGGCCGGCGGCGTAGCTCGCCATGATCAGCACCGGCGCGCCGGGTGGCTGGGCCACCTCGGCCACCCCGGCGGCGATCAGCAGGTCGGAGCCGAGGAAGAGCGCGGCGCCGAGACCGACCCGCCAACCCTGGGTGGTGGCGGTGGTGGCCATGGCGGCCAGCGCGATCGCGTACCCGGCCACCGGTACGGCCAGCCCGACGTCGGTCAGGCCCGCCCACATCCAGGCCAGGGCGACGACGGTCAGCAGCGCGTACACCAGGGGGACGGCGACCAGCGGCGGCCGGCGCAGCGCGGTCGCGGCGCCGTGGCTGGTGAAGGCCGCGAGGTAGCAGAGGTGCGTGCCGAGGAAGCAGGCCATGCCGGCGACGAACCAGCCGGTGCCGTCGATCATGAGGGCGATGTCGCCGCCGGTGGCGAAGGCCAACGCGGCGAGCAGCAGCCGGTCCGGTCGGGCTCCGCGTTCGGCGCTGGCCCGCCACAGGTACGCGGCCAGCAGCGGCATCAGCAGCGGCTTGGTGAGCAGGAGGGCCGTGCCGCCGCCGGTGGCGTTGGCCAGCAGGTTCGCTGCCGTCACGACGAGGAAGGCGATCAGCACGGTGCGACTGCGGGGCATCGGCGGCTCCGGGGTGGGGGGTGCGAGCAGCCTAGCCGCAGTCGGCGGGTGTCGGTGCCGGCGCGGTGGGTGCCGGGTCAGAGGTGGTGGCGGGCGGCCCAGACCTGCGCCGAGATGTGGGCGAGCAGCAGGCAGGCGTCATCCTCCACCTGGTCGTCGCCGTCGGCCAGGTCCGTGGTGGTGCAGACGGTGATCACGTACGGCGGTGCGTCGTCGGGCAGGACCACGCCGGCGCCGTGGCGGACGCCGCGTACCCAACCGTTCTTGTGCGCGATGCGGGTGCCCTCGGGCAGGCCGGCGGCGAGGTCCTCGCGGTGTTCCTGGGCGAGCAGGACGTCCAGCATGGTGGCGCACGCGGCCGGGGAGGCGAGTGGGCCGGGGGTGGTGGCGCCGATGGCCAGCGCGCCGAGCAGGGCGGCCAGGTCGGCGGCGGTGACCGTGTTGGTGATGCCGGCGACGCGGGCGGCGAAGTCCTCGATGACCCGTCCGGTGACGCTGGTGCGGGCGCCGGCGAGCGCCCAGACCTCGGCGGCCGCAGGCAGCCCGACGTGCCCGAGCACGAGGTTGGTGGCGAGGTTGCTGGAGCGCACGATCATCCGGTCGGCCAGCCAGCGTAGCGACGCGGTGGCGCCGATGCGGTCCCAGACCGCGTCGTCATTGTCGTAGGGCTGGGCGCAGGCGAACCGGGGTGCGCCGGGCTGGGCGGAGTCGAAGTCGTTGACGACCGGGACCGGGGCGTCCAGGTCCAGGGTGCCGGCTTCGGCGGCCCGGTGCAGTGCGGCGAGCACCGCCACCTTCATGGTGCTCGCGGCGTAGTGGGCGGCGTTCGCGT
>NZ_JAGPXZ010001496.1:0-466 GCF_018070305.1 Micromonospora sp. M51
GGTGGACACGGCCTGCGGGGGTCAGTCGACTGTCAGCCAACTGTTTACTGGTGCCGGCGCGCAGGTGCAGTTCGACCGGCTCGGGCGGAAGATCGTCGACACCGGCGGCGACGGCCTGTTCGTGGCGGCGACGCGCCGACGGCAGAGCGAGTGCCGCGAAGACGGCCAGGACGGCGACGCCCGCGCACACCCAGAAGCGTTGGACATCGCGGCGAACGCCAGGCCGATGCCCGCGCCGGTGAGCACCATGGAGAGCAGCACCTGCCAGCCAAGGGCACCGGGTAACCGGCCGTCGCGACGTACGCCATCACCTCCGCCGCCGGGGCGGTCTCCCCGCCCCGGCGGTAGCGGCGCAGCACCCGCGACTCGTCGAGCCCGAAGACATCGGCGTCGCGTTCCGAGGCGAGCAGCGCGTGATCGACCATGACAGACGACGCTGACAGTGGGGTGGGGCGGGGCGGGATAA
>NZ_JAGPXZ010001497.1:0-466 GCF_018070305.1 Micromonospora sp. M51
GTCCGGATGCCGCCGGCGCAGCTCGTCGGTGCCGGCGCTGGTGCCGGTGACGGTGCTGACCGTCAGCACCGGCCCGGTCGTTGCCGTCGGAAGAGCGGCCCGCAGCGTGGCCAGCAGACCCGGGTCCGCCGACACCCTGCTGCCGGCGCCGAGCAGCGCGGGCGGCATGCCCAGCTCGTCGACGGGGATGAAGCCGTCGGGCGACTCGGCACCCAGGTCGGCGGCGATGCTGGCGGTGCCGAGCACCGTGTCGCCGACCTCGGCCCGCCCGGTGAAGCCGCCGGCCACACCGGCGCTGACCACCGCGCGGTACGGCCGGCCGGCGGCCTCGGCGAGTGCCAACAGCCGGGCGGTGGCGGCACCGGCGATGGCCGGGCCCACACCGATCGGCGCGACGGTCACGGTGCGGTCGGTCAGCCCGGCGCGGACCGCGTCCGCCTCGGCGGGAACCGCCGTCACCACCAGC
>NZ_JAGPXZ010001498.1:0-465 GCF_018070305.1 Micromonospora sp. M51
TCTTCTCCCTCGGTGGCGAGACCGCCACCACCGGCGACGTCAACGGCGACGGCAGGGACGACATCATCACCTTCGCCCACAGCAACACCGGCGACGTCTACGTCGCGCTCTCCACCGGCACGTCGTTCGGCGCCGGACTGAAGTGGCACGACTGGTTCGCGCCCGGCGCGGAGATCGGCGCGGTCGGCGACGTCAACGGCGACGGACGCGACGACATCGTGGCGTTCACCCACAACCCCGCCGGCGACGTGTACGTCGCGCTCTCCACCGGGACCGGCTTCGGCGCCGGCCTCAAGTGGCACGAGTTCTTCAGCCCGTTCGGCGAGTTCCCCGCGCTCGGTGACGTCAACGGCGACGGCAGGGACGACATCATCACCTTCACCCAGGGCCCGGCCACCGCCAGCGATGTCATCGTCGCGCTGTCGAACGGCAGCTCCTTCGGCGTGGCGCAGAAGTGGCACGACC
>NZ_JAGPXZ010001499.1:0-465 GCF_018070305.1 Micromonospora sp. M51
TCTATGAGGGTTCGGTCTGGTACTGGGCTCACTTCACCGCAGACACAACACGTACGCTCAAGCTCAATGCCAACGGTGGTCAGGGCGCACCCAAGCCCAATGGCGTCGACCCGGCCTTTATGCAAGTCTGGATCAACGGCACCTACACCGGAGCCCATCGCGCGATCGGGAACACGACGAGCATCGAGCTCCCCTCCTCGGTCAAGGCCGGCGATCCGGTCGTCCTCTCGGTCGTCGTCCACAACCTCGGCCAGAACCTCGACTGGTCCGACAACGGGTTGTCGCGCCAGTCCCGCGGTCTCAACTCCGCCAGCCTGCCTGCGAAGGGGGCGGTCACCTGGCGGGTCCGTGGCGCACTAAGCACCGAACAGACGGCGATACCGCCCGGACGATGTACAACAATGGTGGCCTGTACGGCGAGCGCGCCGGATGGTATCTGCCGGGCATGCCCGACAAGGACTGGAC
>NZ_JAGPXZ010000164.1:0-9689 GCF_018070305.1 Micromonospora sp. M51
GTCGAGGTCGATGACTCCCACCCCGCCCGCCCGGCGAGCCGCCATCCGCAGGCGCACGCTGCGGACGCCCGCCTGCGGGGTGAGCCGGTGTGGACAGAAGACGCGGCCCACCTCGGCGCGCGCCCGGTCGACGTCGTCCGTCCGGACCGTCACCGCATCCATCCGACACCTCCTGGGCGTCCTGTCGCGCTGACCGTAAGGCGTGCGCGGGCCGGAACAGCCCGGAAAGCCGTCGACCCGACAGGAAAAGGGTCCGGCCGCGTACCGCGGACAGTGGCCGCGTCGCGCGGATAGCGACAGTCCCGGCGTGCTCGCTAGCGTGCGAGCACCGCGGGCGGTCAGCGTCGGCGCGGGTTTCCGGCACTGCTTCACGTCGCAGGGCTCACGTTCGTTTGGAGGAGACCATGAGGATTGCTGTCGTCGGTGCCGGATTCGCCGGTGTGAGCGCAGCGAAGGTGCTGCGACAGAGCGGATTCGACGTCACCGTGTTCGAGCGCGCGCCCGACGTCGGCGGGGTGTGGAGCCGTACCCGGCGCTACCCCGGTCTGACCACCCAGAACGACAAGGGCACCTACCACCTCTCCGACCTGCCGATGCCCGCCCACTACCCGCAGTGGCCCTCGGGCGAGCAGGTCCAGCGGTACCTGGAGACCTACGTGGAGAAGTTCGGGCTGGCCAGCGCGCTGCGCCTGTCCACGGAGGTCGTCTCCGCCGAACTCGTCAACGACGAGACCGGGTGGCTGGTCACGTCCCGACCGACCGGCGCCCAGGAACCGTTGACTGTGCAACGGTACGACCACCTGATCGTCGCCAACGGCATCTTCTCCGACCCGCTCGTGCCGTCCTTCGACGGGCAGGCGGCCTTCGCCGCCGCCGGAGGGCGCGTACTGGCGACGGGGGAGTTCCCCGACGTCGAGGCGGCCCGAGGTAAGAACGTCCTGGTGGTCGGGTACGGCAAGTCGGCCTGTGACGTGGCGGTCCCGGTGAGCGAGGTCGCCGCCCAGACCCACGTGGTGGCCCGGGAACTGCTCTGGAAGATGCCCCGCAAGCTCGGTGGGGCGCTCAACTACAAGTACCTGCTGCTCACCCGGATGGGTGAGGCGCTCTTCCGCTACCTGCACCTGAAGGGCTTCGAGCGGTTCCTGCACGGCCCGGGGAACGGCCTGCGGCAGCGCATGGTCACCAGCGTCGGCTCGGTCGCGACCCGGCAGTTCAACCTGCGCGCGCTGGGCCTGGTGCCCAACGGCAGCTTCGAGGACATCGCCCGCAGCACGGTCAGCCTCGCCACCGAGGGCTTCTTCGAGCGGGTCACCGACGGCCGCATCGTCGTGCACCGGGATCAGGTGATCACCGAGTTGCTGGTCGATGACGCTGGCCGGCCCGCCGCCCGCCTGGCCGACGGCACGGTGCTCCCCGCCGACCTGGTGCTCTGTGGCACCGGCTTCCGCCAGCGCGTGCCGTTCCTCGACGAGGCGGTGCACGCCCGGCTGCAGGACGACGCCGGCAACTTCATGCTCTACCGGCAGATCCTGCCGCTCGGCGTGCCGCGCCTGACGTTCGCCGGCTACAACTCGTCGTTCTTCAGCCCGCTCAGCGCGGAGATGGCGGCGGTCTGGACGGCCGCGTACCTGCGGGGTGGGATCACCCTGCCACCCGAGGAGCGCATGCGTGACGAGGTGCGCGCCCGGCTGGCCTGGATGACGGCACGCACCAACGGACGGCACGCTCGTGGCACGAACATCATCCCGTTCTCGATGCACAACATCGACGAGGTGCTCGACGAACTGGGGCTCAACCTCGGCTCGCTGACCCGGGCCCGGCAGTGGCTGTTCCCGGTCGACCCGGGCTCGTACCGCGGGGTGACGGCGCAGATGATCCGGCGTACCGCCGACCCGGTATTCGCCATCAGCGACGACAGCCCGATAAAGATGGATAAAGTACGCAGATAGCGGATCAGGCGGGACCGGTCGGTGAGGAGGCTCGGGGACGATGGCAGCGGAACAGAGCCACCACCGTGCTGCGTCCGTGCCACCTGCCCCGGCCGGCTGAGCTGTCCCGCCGCCCGTGCTGAGGCGCGCCGAGTTCTTCCGTGGCCTCGGGGACAGCAGGAGCCCGAACTCGGCGACCGTCCTGGAACTGCTGTTCGACATCGTCTACGTCTTCGCGCTGGCCCGCCTCGCCGGGCGGGTCGCGGACGACCTGACCATCGTCCGGCACACCCTGCTCTCCGAGGCGGGCCAGACCGTCCTCTTCTTCACCGCGATGTGGATGATCTGGTCGCTCAACGCCCTGCTGGCGAGCACCTACGACCCGCGGCGCCCCGATCTGCAGGTCATCCTGCTGGCGACGATGTTCGGCACGCTGGTGCTGGCTGTCACCCTGCCGCAGGCCTTCGGCCAACGCGGTGTCATCTTCGCCTGCACCTACGTCGTCATCCAGGTCGGCCGACCGCTCTTCCTGTCGTTCGCCCTGCGTGGCCACCCGGTGCACGTGTTCTCGCTCCGGGTGCTGACCTGGCACCTGGCCACCGGTGTGCTCTGGATCAGTGGTGGCATCAGTGGTGGTCTCGGTCGAGGGGTCTTCTGGACCATCGCTCTCGCCGTCGAGATGATCGGCGCCGCCACCACCTACCCCCTGCCCCGCCTGGGTCCGAGACAGATCGACAGCCTGCGGGTCACCGTCTCGCAGGAGCATCTCGCCGAGCGGTACAACCAGTTCTTCATGATCGCTCTCGCCGAGGTGGTGCTCGAAGCCGGCGCCGCGGTCAGCTTTCCGGGCTTCTCGACCGAGGGAACAATCACCCTCGTCGCCTCGTTCGTGGCGGTCGTCTCGTTCTGGCGAATGTACTTCTACCACGTCAGATCCGGCCATGCCTCGACCCCGAGCGGGGAGGGGATCCAACTGTCGCGGTGGGCGAGCTACAGCCTGCTGTTGATCGTCGGTGGCATCATCTGCACCGCGGTCGGCTTCGGTCAGGTCATCGAGGACCCACACCCGCCGATCGACTGGGCGCTGGTGGCCATCATCTTCGGCGGCCCGGTGCTGTTCCTGATCGGGCGGAGCACCCTGGAACGGGCGAGCCGATCCGCACCTCGGTGTCGGGTGCTCTATCTCGGCGCTGTGGCGCTGGCCGTGGCGGCCCCGGTAATGGTGCTGCTTCCACCGGTCGCCGTGGCGGCCGTCGCGGCGCTGATGCTGGCCGCCATCACCGTGTTCGACCAACGAGCCCACCGCCGAGTCCACCGGCTGGGGTCGGAGTCCAACCCGACGCTGTGATGATCCCGTTGCGGGCCGGCGGCCACTGCGCGTAGCGTGGTCGGGCACGCCGTCGAGCGGGAAGGAGGTCAGAACAATGTCCGATGTTCTGCGCCCCCTCCGCGCTCCGGCGTCCGCGCGGGTCTGACCCGGGGCGCTCGCTTCCCGGAGGACCAACCCATGACTGATCTGGTCATTCGTCCGCTCGTCGCGGGCGAGGAAAATCTGTTCGACTCCATGCCCGATCCGCTGCCGCAGCTGCGCCAGGTCGCGTACGCCGACGGGGTCGCCGGCGGCGGCTACCGGCCCGAGACCACCTGGGTCGCGTTGCGCGCCGGGCGGTTGGTGGGCCGCGCCGCCTGGCTCCTGCCGCCGGGCGCGGTCGGTGCCCCCTGGCTGGACCGGTTCGACCTGGACGCCGAGCCGGAGGTGGGCGCCGAGCTGCTGCGCGCCGCCCACGAGGCGCTGGGCGGTCCCGGTCTGTACTACGCCGCGCTGCCGGCGCACTGGCGGCGTCGGCCGGAGGTGCTGGCCGTGGTGCAGGCACCGATGGCGGCCGCCCGGCTGGCCGGGCTGGTCGAACGGGGGGAGCGGATCCGGTGCTCCTGGACGGGCACCCCGCTGCCGGCGTCCTCCGGGCGCTACGACTTCCGGCCGCCCGCCGACGTCGCCGAGATCAACGCGCTGGTCGCCAGGATCGTCGAGCCGGACGTGCTGACCGGCGTCGAGATCGCGCGGGTGGTTGCCGGTGTCGACCTCGCCACCGACCCACTGGCCTGGTTGGGCGACGCCACCGAGGAATGGCGCGTCGCCCTGGCGGCCGGCGACCCGGTCGGGTTGGTCGGCACCGCCGGAGACGCCTGCTACCCCCTGCTCGCCTACCTCGGCCTGCTCGACGAGGCGGCCCGGCCCGAGCTGCTGGCCGAGGCGGTGCGGGTGCTGGCCGCCGGTGGTGCCCGCGAGGTCATCGCCGATGTGGAGTCCCACCGGGTGACGGTGCTCGCCGAGTTGGAGCGGACCGGCTTTCGGCAGTTGCGTTCCCGGGTCGCCTTCGCGCCGCCGGACAGTCAGGAATAGCTGACCGGGTGCGCCCGGTCACCCGGGCGCACCCCCTCAGCCGGCGCGGACCCCGCCAGCTGTCAGCATCTGGGCATGCCGGAGATCATCGCCCTTCTCCTCGGCGGGTTGGCGCTGGTCGTGGCGGCGGTCGCCGGGCTCTATCTCTGGCCGGTCGGCCGCCGTGGGCTGTCGGTCGCGCCGGCCCGACCGCTCGACTTCGACACGGCCATCCGTGCCGCCGAGGCCACCATCGCCGCCGAGGCTGCCGATCCGGAGATCCGGCCCGAGTCGCGCAGCCGCCTGCTGAGCCACGGCTCCCGTACCGGCCGGGCCGTGCTGTTGCTGCACGGATACACCCTCGCGCCGGAGCAGTACGCGGGGTTGGCCGAGGAGTTCTTCGACAGTGGGTACAACGTCTGGATCCCCCGGGCCCCCCAGCACGGCACCGTCGACCGGCAGGCCCACCACCGGGTCCAGGCCGCTGAGCTGACGACGTACGCGGCGCAGGGTTGGGCCGTCGCGGCGGCCCTCGGAGACGAGGTGGGCGTCGTCGGGATCTCCGGCGGTGCCGTGCTGGCCACCTGGCTCGCGCAGGTGCCCGGCAACGTCGTACGCCACCTGTTGTTGCTGTCGCCGTTCTTCGGCCCGAACCCGCGACAGGCACCGGCGTACGCGGTCAAACCGCTCATCGTGCTGTACGGACGCCGCGTCCTGCGGGACCGCGTCACGTCGCGCGGATACTCCCTCGCCGCCGTCACCCAGTACCTGACGATTGCGCGTACCCTGCCGAATCCGCCCCGACGGACCGGTCTGCGGACCGCGGCTGTCGCGATCAGCCCGCTCGACGCCGTGGTGGACCTCCGGGCGGCGGTGCACCTGCCGCGCCGGATCGCCGACGCGAACGCGATACCGCTGCGGGTGTGCACCCTGCCGGCGGAGTTGGGGGTCGAGCACAACACCCTCAACCTCGGCGTCGACGGCGACGAGTGGCGACGGCGGTACGTCGCGCTCTACGAGGGCGACCCGGCGCCGTTGAACACCGCAGGGGCGTAGCCGGCGGGCTTGTCGCCGATGCCGAGGCCGGGGCTCACCACCCAGGACTGGTACTGCGGGGTGAACATGCCGTAGAGCAGCGGGACCTTCGGGGCGCTCGCCTCGTCGAGCCGACGTCGGGCGTCGGCCGGGATCTCGAAGTCGAGCGCGCCGAGGTTGCTGGCGAGCTGTTCGGGGCCGCTGGCCCCGATGACCACCGACCCGACGGCGGGCTGGGTGGCCACCCAGTTGATCGCCACCTGCGCCATGCTGCGCCCGAGATCGGCGGCCACGCTCTCCAGCGTCTCGATCACCTGCCAGTCGCCGGGGCTGATCTCCCGACCCGCGGCGTCGGGGTTCGTCAGGCGGCCGGCCCCGCTCATGCCCTCGGCGGTCCGCCGGTACTTGCCGCTGAGCAGCCCTCCGCCGATGGGGCTCCACGCGGTGAGCCCCATGCCCAGGCTCTGCGCCATCGTCACGTGCTCCGCCTCGATGTCCCGGGCGACGAGCGAGTACGGCAACTGCACGTTGACCATCGGGGCCAGCCCGTGTGCCTCGGCGTAGCTCTGCGCCCGGGCCGCGTACCAGGCCGGTACGTCGGACAGCCCGGCGTACCGGATCTTGCCGGAGCGCACCAGGTCGTCGAAGGTGTGCACGACCTCCTCGACCGGGGTGATCCGGTCCCAGGTGTGCAGCAGGTACAGGTCGATGTAGTCGGTGCCGAGCCGGCGCAGCGACGCCTCCACGGCCCGCATGATGTGCTTGCGGCCATTGCCGCTGGCGTTCGGGTCGGACGGGTCGACGGTGTTGGTGGCCTTGCTGGTGAGCACGAGCCGCTCGCGTACGCCGGCCCGCTCGATCAGGCGGCCGAGGATCTTCTCGCTCTCGCCGGCGGTGTAGAAGTCCGCCGTGTCGATGAAGTTCCCGCCCGCCTCCAGGTACTGCCGGAAGATCGGTTCGGCCTCCTGCTCGGTCCTGCCGTACGCGGCGTGGAACCCGTCGACGCCGAAGTTCATGGTGCCCAGTGCCAGCCGACTCACCCGCAGACCGGACCGCCCGAGCAGGTAGTAGTGGTTCATGGTGGTGCCCTTCCGATTGTGGTGTCGGCCCGCTGCGGGCCACGTGTTCCAGACTTTTGCTCGGCAAAAATGGACCTGCAAGTCCAAAACCGAGCTAGGGTCGGACCCGCACCCCGAGACCAGGAGGTCCCATGACACGGGCGTTGACCCGCAAGGGCGAGGCGACCCGGGCCCGGATCGTCGCCGGCGCGGCCGCCGAGATCCGCGAGCGCGGCGTCGACGAGGTACGCCTCGAAGACGTGATGGCCCACACCGGCACCAGCAAGGGGCAGCTCTTCCACTACTTCCCGGACGGGAAGGAGGGGCTGCTGCTCGCGGTGGCGCAGCACGAGGCGGACCAGGTGCTCGCCGACCAGGAGCCGATGCTGAGCAACCTGACGACCTGGCCGGCCTGGCTCGCCTGGCGGGACCGGCTGATCGAGCGGTACCAGGCACAGGGGGTGAAGTGCCCGCTCAACGGTCTGCTCGGCCAGACCGGCCGGCGGGCGCCCGGCGCGCAGGCGATCGTGACCGGGCTCATGTGGCGCTGGCAGAAGGCGATCACCGAGGGCATCCGGCACATGCAGTCGACCGGCGACATGGCCGGAGACCTCGACGCCGACCGGGCCGCCGCGGCACTGCTCGCCGGCATCCAGGGCGGTGTGCTGCTGCTGCTCTCCACCGGGAAGATCGACCACCTCGAAGCCGTCCTCGACCTCACCATCGACTCGCTTCGGACAGGTGCTCGAACGGCCTGATCGTGTGAGAATCTGCTCGTCCGGCCGTGCCCCGGTCGCTGTCGGAGAGGGGTGGTCGCTCGTGTCGGCAGGATTGGTGGCAGTGCTGCTGGGCGGCGGGATCCCGCTCGTCGCCGCGCTCCTGCTGATGATCATCGGCGCGCTGGGGCGTCGGGCACGGGCCGGGCGACTGACCGGCCGATACACGTCGCGCCCGGGCAACTCGTCAGACAGCAGCTCGTCGAGCATGGGCGGAAGCTGAGGCCAGCCCCGCCCAACCTCCAGCGAACCTCCGCAGCTGACCGTGCACCGCGACGCTCCCGCCCTCGGTGATCAAGAGATTTGCGTCAGCAGGCTCGGCGTGTCGTGACGCGAACCTCTTGATCACCGCGGGCGGGGGTTCAGGTGGGTTCAGGTGGGAGGCGGGTGAGGTGGGCGGTGGCGTTGCGGGTTATGGCGGCAGCGAGCGCGACGGTCGCGGGCTGGACTCCGTTCTGCTGCTCCGCGGTGGCGATCCGGACCGACTGCGTCAGGTGCGCCCGCAGGTGCCCGGCGAGCAGACGGTGAAGCGGCGCCCCGGTGGCCGACCGCAGCGTCGCCAACTGCTCGGCGGTGACCATGCCCGGCATGTCGTGCCCCTCGTGCGGATTGGTCGTCGGCGCGCCAGCCTCGGCGAGTAGTTGGCGGGCGCGGTCCAGGTCCGCGCGCTGGGCGGCCGCGACCTGGGCGGCCGTTCGCCGCCAGGCCGGGTCGGTGGTGCGGGCCGGCACCAGATCGAGTACGGGCAGCAGACGTTCGGCCATCGCGGCGGTCAGTTGCAGCCAGGCGATGTCGGTCGGGTTGAACGACCCCGCCGTACCCGACGGTGTCGGCGCGACCGTCGCCGGTGGCGCGGTAACGGGTGGTGTGCCGGCCGCGTCCCGGCGCCCGGCACCGCAGCCGGCGACCAGCAGCACGGCGACGAGCAGGGCACCCGCCCTGGGTTGGCGCATCCGACTCCCTCCCCACCCGGGCGGCGGGCCCGGGTTGTGCGGCCCCCCCGCGGAGGGGTGTACCGCGCGCTCCGATCGGTCGGCCGTCGTGACCGCACTTGATGACGGGACGGATGCAGTCCTGGACCCGACGGGCCAGCTCGGCCACCGGCCAGGCGTTGAAGAAGTCGCCGTGCATCGTGTAGCCCGGCCCGGACGCCAACCGGAACCGCGACGGGTCACCGGTGACCGGGTACCGCAGCACCTGCCGCAACTTCGGCACGTGCACCGGGTGGGTGCTCGGGCAGGCCTGGTTCACCGGGTACGCCAGGTGGCTCTTGTGGTCCGGTGAGTCGAGGTCGCGGCCGTTCCAGCACTGCGGGAAGTCCAGGTACGACTCCAGCATCGTGCCGGACGGGCAGTTGACGAAGTCCTTCGACGGCGGCACGTGTCCGGCGTGCAGGCAGGACCAGCGGGCGATGCTGTCGTTCGGCCCGGTGGCCTTCGCGTTGCCGGCGACGAGCCGCAGCCCCTGCGGGAACGGCTGGGTGTTCGCGACGACGTCGGCGCGTACGCCCTCGCCGAGGTAGTAGAACGTGGCGATCGCCGGCTCCACCGGCACGTTGTCCCGGTACAGGGTGGGCACCCAGTAGGACGAGACGTCCACCGCCGGGTTGCAGCTGGTGGGGGAGCGGACCAGGTCCGGGAGGGTGGTGTTGGCGTTCGTCACCGTGGCGCCGAAGAAGCTGTGCATGTGCGAGGCCCCGGGCAGCCCGGGGAAGATGATCGGGTCGTCCGGCAACCGGTGGCTGTAGGTGCAGTCGGCGGGGAACTCGGCGACCCGGATGACGTTGGCGCCGAAGTCAGCGCCGGCTCGGCCGGTGGCGGCGTCGGCCCGGCCGGTGGCGGAGACCAGGTACGTGCCGAGGAGCATCAGCAGTGCGCCGATCGCCGTGGCGAGGCGCAGTCGGCGGGGCATGCCGGAGAGGGGTGCGGCCCTGTCCATCGTGTGACTCCTGTCGGGAGGACGGGTCAGGGACAGCTCCGGCGCCGCCGCCGAAGACAGCGGAGTGTGTCCTGGCCCGACATGGTGGTGGCTTGGTGAGCCCGAGAAGAGAGAGCGCTCTCTTCGTCCCAGCCTCACCCGTATGTCGACTCTTGTCAATACGTTCGGCAACTGGTGGAAAAGACGCCGAAGGGCCGGGCCCCGTGGTGGGGTCCGGCCCTTCGGTGTTGGTGTGGTGCGGGTCAGCTGGTGGCGTAGCCGCGGGTGGCGATCCAGTCCGCGAGGTGCTCGACGGTGACCTCGTAGGAGGCGGTGTCCGGGTTGGCGGAGTCGGCGATCTTCACCACGTTCCCGCCATCGCGGTAGCCGACGACGCTGATGTAGTGCCCGCCCTCGAAGGAGTGGATACCACCGTCGGTGTCGGTGGTGGTGCCGGCGATGTTGGCGACCACGGCCCGGCCGTCGTCGACGGTCTTCACAACGTCGGCGCGCAGCGTGTCGGTCTGCTTGTCATCCGCGGCGGGCGTGCTGATCTCCACCGACCGGTAGGCGTCGTTCTTACCGGTCTCCT
>NZ_JAGPXZ010001500.1:0-464 GCF_018070305.1 Micromonospora sp. M51
GCTCCTGCACGAGATCGCGAATGCCCGGCGGGGATGTCGAAGCGACCTCGCCATAGCGCTCCGCCTCGGCATCGCCCTGCTCGACGGCAAGCTCGGCGCCCTCCTCGAAGTTCACCACCAGCGACACGGCGACGCGGGCGCCATTGGGCCAGGTGATATCAGGGCGTGCCCGGCCGTATCCGCGCAGGTCGCGTTCGATCGGCATGGTCAGCGATTCCCGATCTGGCGGCTGACGCCACCGAAGATTTCCGCGCAGACGAGGCCGGCGAGTGTCACCAGTACGATCACGCCGGAGACGGCGGCAACGCGCACATCGAGGCTGCCCTCGAGGATCGCCCAGAGCTTGATCGGGAGCACCTCGGTGCGCGCGTCGGCCAGGAACAGCGACACTGGAACATTGTCGAACGAGGTCAGGAACGCCACGAAGCAGCTCGCGACGATGCCGCGGCGGATCAGCGGCAGCG
>NZ_JAGPXZ010001501.1:0-463 GCF_018070305.1 Micromonospora sp. M51
GTGTGCGTGGTCGGCGACCGGCGGATGTTGCGCGGCCGCCGGTACGGCAATCTGGTGTTGGCCGCCACCTCCCGCCCCGGCGGGCTGCCGGTCGCCCGGTTGGCGGTGGCCGCCCTGCGTGACCCGGTGCCCGGGGGTCTGTTGCACGCCGCCGCGCTCGACACGTTCGTCGCCGGGGCCCACCCCGTCACCGACGCGGACGGCACCTCCGGGCGCTGATCGCCGTTGCGCCCGCCGTGCCGGGTTTCCGACGGTCTGCGCGGGGAAGGCGCGCCGGATGAGCAACACCGACGTCCGGGGCACCGCGCGTCGCACCCTGGTCGTGATCGGTCTGGTGCTGGCGACCGCCCTCGCGCTGGGCTTCGTGTACGCGACCCGCCGGGTGCTGGTCTGGGCGGTGCTCGCCGCGTTCTTCGCGGTCGCGCTCAAACCCCTCGTCGACCGGTTGCAACGTCGCCTTGTC
>NZ_JAGPXZ010001502.1:0-462 GCF_018070305.1 Micromonospora sp. M51
GCTCACCTCGTGCGCCTCGCCGATGCTGGTCACCTGCTTCGGGTCGGCGGCCTGGGCCTGCGCCCGCGCCGCCTGCAACCCCTCCCGCGCCTGGGACAGCGCGTTGGTCGCCGCGTCCCGTTGGGCGAGCAGCGCCTGGTAGTCGGGGAGTTTCGGCCCCAGCTCGTCGAGCTTCTTCTGGGCGGCGGTGATCGCGCTCGTCGCCGCGTCGACGCCACGGCCGTTGCCGACCGCCTGCATGGAGAGCTGCTGCTGGCGCAGGCTGGTCAGCTCGCCCAGCGTCGCCTGGTAGATCCGGTCCGGCTGGGAGACCTTGTTCGCCTTCTCCCACTCGCCGATCGCCCTGGTCGCCGCTGTGACATCGGCGTTGGCCGCCTCGACCTCACCGGTGGCGATGCCGACCTGGGAGGAGACGAGGAACGCCAGCGCCCGGGTGGTGGTGGCGGTCAGCACCGGCGCGAC
>NZ_JAGPXZ010001503.1:0-462 GCF_018070305.1 Micromonospora sp. M51
GGAGACGTTCCTGCGCGCCTGGCACAAGCGGGAGTCCTTCAGGGGCCACGCGGCAGTACGGACCTGGCTGTACCGGATCGCGACGAACGCCTGCCTCGACTTCCTGAAGAAGCCCACCAACCGGGCACCCGCACCGTCCGCGCTGCCGGACGCCGACTCCGAGGTGATGTACCTGCAGCCGTACCCCGACCAGATGCTCCCCGAGGACCCGCAGGAATCGGTGGTGGCGCGGGAGACGATCGAGCTGGCGTTCATCGTCGCCGTGCAGCACCTACCACCGCGCCAGCGGGCGGTGTTCATCCTGCGCGACGTGCTCGGCTGGCCGGCGTCGACGGCCGCCGACGCCCTGGAGCTGACCGTCGCGTCGGTGACCAGCGCACTGCAGCGGGCCCGCGTGACGATGCGCGAGCAGCTGCCCGCCCGCCGCCTCGACTGGCGCAGCCCCGCCACCCACGAGCTGTC
>NZ_JAGPXZ010001504.1:0-462 GCF_018070305.1 Micromonospora sp. M51
CGACGGCCGCCGCCGGCGGCGCCCCGCCCCGGACCTCGCCCGGCAGCTCCGGGATGCCATGGACTCCCTCGACCTGATGCCCGCCTACGGCGACGTCCGCTGCCCGCTGCTGCTCGTTCTCGCCACCGAGGACCTGCCCGAACAACAGCCGTTCCACGACCTGTACGAGGCGTATCGCAAGGTCACCGCCGAACGGCTTGCCGCTGTGGACAACCCGTCTCTGCGGGTGTGGCACCTCGCCGGCGCCAGCCACGCGATGGTCGCCGAACGCCCACAGGAGCTCGCTACCCTCATCACCGACTTCCTCAGCCCTCACAACTGAGGGTGACCCGCAGGAGGCCGCCTCCTGGCGAAGGTCGGACCCGCCCGCGGTCATGAGGGCCAGGGGAGAGACCGAGGTTCGGCGCACCGTCGAGACGGCGTGGCGGATGGAACCCGGGCACCACCGAGTCCGTCTACGCG
>NZ_JAGPXZ010000165.1:0-9611 GCF_018070305.1 Micromonospora sp. M51
GGCGCGGACGCATCGACCGTGACGCCACTCAAAGAGGTCGACAAGGACGGGCGCCGCTGGCGGATCGGCACCGCCGGCGACGTCGCCTGGTTCGCCGGGCAGACCACGCAGGGCCTCTCGATCACCGCCGCGATCCCGCCGGTGTTCGACGCGTACGCCACGTTCCATCCGCCCGACGGCGTCGGTTTCGCCGCCCACGAACGTGCCGTGGTGGACGAGTTGGTCGCGTGCACCCCGGACCAACCCTGGTGGCTGGGCTACCTCGACACCGGCGCCCACGACGTCGTCTTCCCGCGCGCCCCGAGGGTGTCGCTCTACTCGGACTATCCGTACGTGCTGGTCGAAGCCGGACCTGAACAGGCACTGACCTGGAGGGTCGGTCACATGCGCGGCGATGGCCCGCTGCCGGATCTGTTTTTTCCGGCGGATCGCTCCTGGCTCGTCTCCGCGCTGTGGGACGACACCTGGACCGACTTCGGCGCCAGCGCCGCTGTGGTTGCCCGCCTGCAGCGCAATCCGCTGGTCGCCGCGCGCCCCGTCAGCCTGGACGAGGACGCGTGCCCGCCCGGACTGACCCGCGAGTGACCACTGCCGAGGGGACCGTCAGATAACGGTACTTTACATAATGTGCATTATCGAATCGCGGTGGGAACGGCTGGACAGGGGACAGCCATGAATCCCCGCACGACGTAGCGTCATCAGTGGTCGCTGTCTCGTGAACTGTTGGCACGCGCACCAGTCAGACCTCACAGCAGACCAGGAGGAGACGCGGCGTGGGGATGGTCGAGACGGCGTTGCTGCGCCTGGCCGGCTCGGTGGTGACACCGGCAGTGAAACGGTGGCTGGGACGCCGCCGGGAACGCCGGGAACGTGAGACGCCGCTCATCGAGCTGATCGGCTCCGGGATCACCGATGACCTCGGCCTGCGCCGGGCGGGCCGGCGGTTGGACGACATCGTCGACACCGTCTACGAACGCCTGCAGCCACTGGTTCGCCGCCGGGAGCCGGCGCTGCCCGACAACGAGATCGCCGCCGCCCTGAACGCGGTGGCCGACACGCTGCGCGACGCGGACCTGTCCGACGCCGCGGTGTTCGCCGACGACGTCGACCCCGCACTGATGGCCACCCGACTGCGCCGGCAACTGCCCGACGTTCCCGCGCGGGCGGGTCTGAGCGAGGCGGCAGCACACCTGTACGGACGGGTCCTCGACGAGTGCTGCACCTGCCTGACCCAGTTGGTGGTGCAACTCCCCCCGTTCCAGGGTCGCGCCACCGTGCAGACCCTGGAACGGCTGTCCGCGGTGGCCGACAGCCTGACCCAGGTCCTGGCCCGGCTGCCGGTGACCAGTCTGGACGCCCCGACCGGGACCAGTCATGACGCCCAGTTCCGGACCCGGTACCTGGCCCACCTGCTCACCGTGCTGGATCATCTGGAGCTGTTCGGCGTCGACGTGCACCGCTACCGGTTGCGTACCCCGTTGAGCATCGCGTACATCAGCCTGGCCGTCACCGGCGGCACCACCCGTGGCCTGCGCCGCAGTGGGTTCCGCTGGGGTCCCGGCCTGCTGCGCTCCGACGGCGGTGGTGGTGACAGCGCTTCGGTACGGGCCGAGCAGGCCCTTGGCGACGCGGCGCGGGTCCTGCTGCGTGGTGACGCCGGCTCCGGCAAGACCACTCTGATGCAGTGGATCGCGGTCACCGCGGCCCGGCACGGGTTCACCGGAGAACTCGACACCTGGAACGGGCGTACCCCGTTCCTGATCCGGCTGCGGGACCACGTCGCGCAGCCATTGCCTCCCCCGCAACGGTTCCTCGACCTGATCGCCGCCACGATCGCCGGGCTGATGCCTCCCGGCTGGGTGCACCGCCAACTCGGCACCGGGGCGATCCTGTTGGTCGACGGCGTCGACGAGGTGCCCGAGGGCCAACGGCGGACGGTCCGTGACTGGCTGCACGGCCTGCTGTCCGCCTACCCGGACCTGCGGGTGGTGGTCACCTCCCGGCCGGCTGCCGCGTCGGCCCGGTGGCTGAACACCGAAGGTTTCACCTCGGTGTTTCTGGAGCGGATGGGGCCGGCCGACGTCAAGGCGCTGATCCGGCACTGGCACGAGGCCGTCCGGCGCGCCGCCGACCTGCCCTGCGAACCCCATCTGCTGCCCGGCTACGAACAGCGGCTGCTCGCCCAGCTCGACGGCAGCGCCCACCTGCAGAACCTCGCCGGCAGCCCGCTGCTCTGCGCGATGCTGTGCGCGCTGAACCTGGACCGGGACAGCAACCTGCCCCGCAACCGGATGGACATCTACCAGGCTGCCATCGACATGCTGCTGCACCGCCGCGACTCCCAACGTGGAGTTCCCACCGCGCTGCCGGAACTGACCAGCCGCGACCAGGCGCAGCTGTTGCAGGAGGTCGCCTGGTGGATGACCCAGAACAGCCGCACCGAGCTCACCCGCGCCGAGGCGACGCAGCGCTTCGCGCATCGGTTGGCTGGGATCCGGCACATCACCGCCCCCGTCGCCGCCGTGCTCGAGCACATGATCCAACGCAGTGGGGTCCTGCGTGAGCCGGTGCCCGACCGCATCGACTTCGTCCATCGCACCTTTCAGGAATACCTGGCTGCCCGGGAGGCCGCCGACCAGGGGCACACCGGTGCCCTCCTTGAGCACGCCCATCTCGACACCTGGCGCGAAACCATCATTCTGGCCGCCGGTCACGCCAACGCGCCGGTCCGCAGGCAGCTCCTCGCCGGTCTGCTCGCGCTCGCCGACGAGCGACCGAAGCAGGCCCGAAGGTTGCGGCTGCTCGCCGCGGCGTGCCTGGAAACCGCGCCAGCGGTCGAGCCGGAAGTCCTTGGCCGGATCCGTTCCCACCTGCGTGAGCTGCTGCCCCGGTCCGTTGCCGAGGCCCGGTCCCTGGCGGCCGTGGGAGAACCGCTGCTCGCCGAGCTGCCGGCGGATCTCAGCACGTTGAGTGAGGCCCAGGCCGCCGCCACGGTCAGGGCTGTGGCGCTGGTCAACGGTCCCGATGCGCTCGCCACCCTCGCCCGCTACGGCACCGACCCGCGACCTCGCGTCCAGCAGCAGCTCATCACGGCGTGGGAGTACTTCGACCCCGCCGACTACGCCGACCGGGTCCTCGCTGACGCCCCTCTTGAGGGTGGCGAGGTGACGATCCGCAGCGCAGCCCTGCTCCCCGCGCTGCCCCGGCTGCGCCACCTCACCAAGACGGTCATCCGCAGCGACGAGAAGGTGGACCTGGCCCAGCTGTCTGCTGTGCCGCACCTGACCGAAGTTCACCTGACCGCGAGAGGGATCGTTGGCGACCTTGGGCAGCTAGCCAGGCACCTCGAGCTGGAGGTCATATGGTTGCGCGCCGATCAGCAACTGTTGAACCTCTCCTCGCTGCGAAAATTGCGCAAACTCGCCTACCTGTCCTTGTGGGGCCTCGCACCTCACCAGGACCTCACCGCCCTCACCTGTTTGAGGCAGCTGGAATGGCTCACTGTGAATGGTGTGGAGCTCAGCGCAGGTCATCTCGCTGAGCTCCACACGCTGAGATATCTGAATTTCAGTCCAGCCTCGCTGTGGGATCCGGCGATGCTCGATCCTCTGCAGAAGCTGACGCAGTTGGCGATCTACAGCGATGTGGGGCCTGTTGGTGGAGTTCGTGAGCTGGCGGTGAAACTCCGGCAGCTGAAAGTTACGTATCTAGCGCTGAGCGCTTGCGCGTGGCTGTCTGACCTGGCCCCGCTGGCCGCAATCGACACCCTGACCGAGCTGGTGATTGACGGGACGCCCGTCACCGATCTGAGCCCCTTGGCCGGGCTGCCTCACCTGGGCTGGCTGAGCATCGGCAACAGCGAACACGTGTTCGACCTCGCTCCGCTCGTCGGTCTGCCAGCGCTCAAGAACCTCTGGATCGGGGACTCGGCGCCCGGACTCGATCTGACACCGCTACACGGAAAACGCCTGACCGTGCATCTCGCGCGACGCGTCACGCTCGCCGATACCGCGCCCCCGGACGGGGTGCGCATCAAACGCGTCGGTTGAGTGTTCCGAGGCTGAGCGAACCCCGTGGCCTCGTGGGCGGGGTCCGCTCCCCCACTGACGCGTCTCAGTCTCGGGTGCGGTGCAGCCAGTCCTGGGTGAGCGATCGCAGCAGGGCGGGTTGTTCGTACGGCAGGTAGTGCCCGGCTGTGTCGATCACGGTGTAGGTGCCGCGCGGGTAGTGGCGCATGGCGCGGAACTGGTCGGCGTAGCCGATGATGCGGTCCTGCCGGCCGGTGATCACGCTGACCGGGCCGTCGAAGACGACGTCGGCCTCCTCGTCGGGTAGCGCGTAGCCGGGCCCGGTCTGGAGTTTCTCTTGGAAGGCCGGGTCGCCGGGGCCGCCGGAGTTCAGTGCCGCCAGCACCGTCGCGACGACGGCCGGGGTGCGGTGGCCCAGTGCGGCGTCGAGGTGTTCGTGCAGGGCGGCGGGGGCGTCGTCGAGCCAGCCGGTGGGTGCGTCGAGTGGTGGGTCGGCGGGCAGGGTCCGGGTGTGGCGGGCGATGGTGACGCCGGGGCAGACGAGGAGCAGGCCGCGGACGAGGTCGGGTCGTTGGCGGGCGATGCCGGCGGCCAGGTACGCGCCGTAGGAGCTGCCGGCGAGCAGGGCTGGCGCGTCGAGGTGCTGGTCGAGCCAGGCGCAGACGGTGTCCAGCGTCGCCTGGGAGGTGGGTGGGCAGTGTGCGGGGGTGTCTCCGTGGCCGGGCAGGTCCAGGTAGATCTCGCGGAGGCCCGCGCCGGCGAGGGCGGGGCTGAGGGCGGCGGCCGTGGCGGCGCGGCTCATGCTGAACATCGGTAGGCACACCACCGCTGGTCCAGTGTCCGCTGATTGGTCGAACGCCAGGTTCATGGCGGGGTCCTTGCTGGAGTCGGCGGTGGTTGGCTGCTTCACCGTCTCATGGGCGGTGGCCGGCCCGCGCGCCGTCGAGGTCGAGGGGCCGGCTCTGGACCCCGGTGTTGGGCACCGTCTGTGGTCGCTGGTCGTTGGTGGGCACCGGCCGAAACGGCCGGTGCCCACCAACAGCGGCGCGGTACGGCTCAGCGCCAGGGCACCTGTGGGGACGGGTAGAAGTCGACCTGTTGCAGTCGCCAGCGGGGTGCCTGCTCCCCCAGCCGGGTTCGGAACGATTCCCAGTCGTGGCTGGCGGAGGTGGACCAGCCGAGTTCGGCGATCGCGGGTAGGCGGGGGAAGGCCATGTATTCGATGTCGTCGAGGGTGCGCAGGGTTTCGGACCACAGGGGTGCCTCGACGCCGAGGATGGCGTTCTCGCCGACGCCGGTGACCCGGGTGGCGGGGTCCCAGCCGTACGCGTCGGACACCTCGATCAGGCCGGCCCAGCGCAGGCCGAGGCGGGTGTTGGCGTCGTACTTCATGTCCAGGTAGGCCTTGTTGGCCGGGGACATGATGATTTTGTTGCCGCGGGCGGCGGCCGCGGCGAGGCTGGCGTTGGTGGTGCCGGTGCCCCAGAACTGGGCGACAGCGTCGGTGGGCGGGTCGGCCTGGGTGATCTCGTTCCATCCGGAGGCGCGTTTGCCGTACTTGGCGACCAGGGGCAGGACCCGGTTCATGAAGGTGCGGTAGTCCTCGTCGGTGGTCGCGTGGGCTTCGTCGCCGCCAATGTGCAGGAACGGTCCGGGGGTGATGGCGGCGACCTCGCGGATGACGTCCTCGACGAATCGGTAGGTGAGTTCGTCGTTGATGCACAGGGAGCTGTAGCCGACCGCCATGTCGGTGCGCGGGGGCGGCGCGACGCCGTCGCAGTTGAGTTCGGGGTATGTCGACTGGGCGGCGTTGGTGTGCCCGGGCATGTCGATCTCGGGGATGATCGTGATGTGTCGCGCGGCGGCGTAGGCGACGACGGCCTGGTAGTCGGCCTTGGTGAGGTATCCGGGGCCGGCGCCGTCGACTCCGGTGCCGGGTCCGCCGCCGACGGTGGTGAGGCGGGGCCAGGAGTCGATCTGGATGCGCCAGCCCTGGTCGTCGGTCAGGTGCAGGTGCAGGTAGTTGATTTTGTACTGGCTGAGCAGGTCCACGTAGGCGGTGATGTCGTCCACTGTGTGGAAGTGCCGGGCGAGGTCGAGCATCGCACCCCGGTAGGCGAAGCGTGGGTAGTCGATGATTCGTCCGCCGGGGACTGTCCAGGTGATGCGCTGCCGGTCGGGTGCCTCGATCTGGGCGGGGAGCAGTTGGCGCAGTGTCTGGGTGCCGGCGAACAGGCCGGCGGGGGTGTTGGCGCGGATGGTGACGCCGCGGCGGGTGACGTCGAGTTGGTAGCCCTGCTGGCCGATGCGGTTGTCGGTGCCCTCGATGAGCAGGGCGATCTCGGGTAGCGGGGTGGAGCGTACGGGCAGGACGGGCAGGGGGTGGCCGGTGGCGGGGCGCAGGGTGGTGGCGAGTTGGTGGCCGATCTGCCGGGCGGCGGTGGAGCCGGGGGTGGTGCGGATGACGGTCAGCGGGGTGATCCGGAAGGCGTTGTGTGCGTCGGGTCGGGTTTCGACGGGTGCGGGGATGACGTCGCTGAGCTGCCGGGCTGGTGTGGTGGGTGCCGCGGCGGGGGCGGGTGTGGCGGGCAGGGTGAGTGGGAGCGCGAGTGCGGCTATGGCCAGCAGCCGTGTGGTGTGTCGGCGACGCACGGTACCTCCAGGCCTCGTCATGATCGACCTTCGTCGATTAGAATCGCAGGCTACCGGCGCCCTGCCTGTACTGTAAACCTTCCTTAAGGTAAGGGCGTGTCGAGACAGCGTTGTCGCCGACCTCACGTGTGCCGCTCGCGGGGGAATTCCCGCGGCGGGTCGTGCCGTTGTCCGTTCGGAAGATCAGAAGCACATGATCGAATGGAAGTGCCATGCACATGCGCTCAGACGCGGTAGTGCTGTTCGGCGTCACGGGAGATCTCGTCTCGAAGAAGCTGTTCCCGGCGCTGTACGAGTTGACCCGGCGCGACCGCCTCGACGTCCCGGTGATCGGCGTGGCCCGCTCCCCCTGGGATGATCAGCAACTGGTCACCATGGCGCGCAAGTCGGTCACCGAGGCCAACGACGAGATCGACGACGAGACCTTCGACCGGCTCGCGGACAACCTCTCGATGATCTCCGGCAACTACGCCGACCCGGCGACGTACGAGCGGCTGGCGGAGCGGCTGCGCGACGCCGAGCGGCCGGTCTTCTACCTGGCGATCCCTCCGGCGGTGTTCGGCTCCGTCGTCGAGGGCCTGGCGGCCGTGGGTCTGGCCGACCGGGGCCGGGTGATCGTGGAGAAGCCGTTCGGGCGTGACCTGGAGTCCTCCCGCGAGCTGGATCGCACGCTGGGCGCGGCCTTCGCGCCGGAGCGGGTGTTCCGTATCGACCACTACCTCGGCAAGGAAGCCGTCGAGGGGCTCTACGCCTTCCGGTTCGCCAACCGGCTGTTCGAGCCGTTGTGGAACAACGAGCACATCGACAACATCCAGGTCACCCTCGCCGAGGGTTTCGGCACGCAGGGTCGGGCCGGCTTCTATGACACGGTGGGCGCGACCCGGGACGTGCTGCAGAACCACATCCTGCAGGTCGTCGCGCTCATCGCGATGGAGGCGCCGGCCAGCGAGGACACCGTGGCGTTCCGGGAGGCGGAGGCCGCGGTGCTGCGGCAGATCGCGCCGCTGTCGCCGCAGTCCACCGTCCGGGGGCAGTACGCCGGCTACCGCGACGAGCCGGGCGTGGCCCCGGATTCCAACACCGAGACGTTCGTGGCGACCCGGTTGACCGTCGACTCGCCCCGCTGGGCGGGTGTGCCGTTCTACCTGCGTACCGGCAAGTCCCTGCCGGGGACGGCGACGGAGGTCGTGGTCGAGTTCAAGCAGCCGCAGCGCTCGCTGATTCCGGCCGAGCGGGGCACGGCGACCGCGGCGAACCTGCTGCGCTTCCGGCTGGGGCGCGGTGACGGCATCACCATGTCGATCCAGGCGAAGAGCCCGGGCGCCGAGGTGGCGAGCCGACCGGTGGACCTGTCCGTCGACTTCGGCGCCGCTCTCGGTCGTCGCCAGGAGGCGTACGAGCGACTGCTCGACGACGCCATGGACGGGCAGCACCTGCGCTTCGCGCGGGCCGAGACGATCGAGCAGGAGTGGCGCATCGTCGAGCCGATCCTGGATCTGCCGACGCCCGTGCGGTCGTACGAGAAGGGCAGCTGGGGTCCGGCGGACGCCGACGCGCTGGCTGGCGGCTGGCATGTCCCGGACCTGCGCTAGCTGCCGACGCCGCGGCGCGCGGGTGGCTGACTGACCGCTCAGCTCAGCGGAGCGACCGTCCGGCGACGGTGAGGTTTGCCGCTCACGAGTGCGCTGGGCACGTTGGGGGCGACGTTTCTCGTCCTCACCGAGAGGAAGCAGCGCATGCTTTCCGCACTCGATCGTCGGCACACCGTCGCGCCGCCCGGCTACAGCCGCTGGCTCATCCCCCCGGCGGCGTTGGCCATCCACCTCTGCATCGGTCAGGTCTACGCCACCAGCGTCTACAAGAACTCCCTGATCGCCCACTTCGACACCAGCCAGACGGCGATCGGGGTGATCTTCAGCATCGCGATCGTGATGCTCGGGTTGTCCGCGGCCGTCGCCGGGACCTGGGTGGAGGCGAACGGGCCGCGCAAGGCCATGTTCGTCTCAGCCTGTTTCTGGGCGGCGGGTTTCCTGGTGGGTTCGCTGGGCATCGCCACGAAGCAACTGTGGTTGCTGTATCTGGGCTACGGGTTGCTCGGCGGCATCGGCCTGGGCATCGGCTACATCTCCCCCGTCTCCACCCTGATCAAGTGGTTCCCGGACCGGCCGGGCCTGGCCACCGGGCTGGCGATCATGGGGTTCGGTGGTGGGGCGATGGTCGCCTCTCCCCTGTCCCGGCAACTGCTGTCCTTCTACGACGCCGGCTACGACCCGGCCAACGCCGGGTCGACGGCCTCGGGCAGCGCCCTGGTGTGGCTGTTCGTGACGCTCGGCCTGGGCTACTTCGTGATCATGATGTTCGGGGTGGCGAACGTGCGGGTGCCGGCGCGGGACTGGCGTCCGGACGGTTTCGACCCGGCGAGCGTGGCGGCGAAGCCGCTGGTCACCACGGCGAACGTGTCGGCGGCCAACGCGGTGAAGACCCGCTCGTTCTGGCTGCTGTGGGTGGTGCTGTTCTGCAACGTGACAGCCGGCATCGGAATCCTGGAACAGGCCAGCCCGATGATCCAGGACTTCTTCCGCGACAACGGCACCTCGGCGGTGACCGTCGCGGCGGCCGGCGGGTTCGTGGGCCTGCTGTCGCTGTTCAACATGGCCGGCCGGTTCGTGTGGTCGTCCACCTCGGACGTCATCGGCCGCAAACCCATCTACCTGGTGTACCTGGGTGTCGGCATGGTGCTGTACGCGCTGCTGGCGCTCGTCGGGCAGACCTCGACGGCGCTGTTCGTGCTGTTGGCGTGCGTGATCCTGTCGTTCTACGGCGGTGGGTTCGCGACGGTGCCGGCGTACCTGCGTGACCTGTTCGGCACCTTCCAGGTCGGCGCGATCCACGGGCGGCTGCTGACCGCCTGGTCGGCGGCGGGCATCGCGG
>NZ_JAGPXZ010001505.1:0-461 GCF_018070305.1 Micromonospora sp. M51
GTATGGTCATTCCTGGACAACTTCGAGTGGGCGGAGGGTTACCGCAAGCGGTTCGGGATCGTGCACGTCGACTACCTGACCCAGCGGCGCACACCGAAGGCCAGCGCCCGGTGGTACCAGGAGGTGATCTCCCGGAACGGGCTGTGACGAGCGGGGGGAAGGCGCGATGACGACGGCGCAGCGGCCGACGCTCGAGGCGGTGGCGGCGCGGGCCGGGGTGTCCCGCGCCACCGTCTCGCGGGTGGTCAACGGCTCCACCACCGTCGCCGAGCCGATCCGCGAGGCGGTCACCCGGGCGGTCGCCGAGTTGGGGTACGTGCCCAACCTGGCCGCCCGCAGCCTGGTCACCCAACGCACCGACTCGGTCGCCCTGGTCATGCCGGAGGCCGCCACCCGGGTCTTCTCCGACGACCAGGTCTTCCCCGGCATCATCAGGGGCGTCAGTCAGGAGCTGGAGGCGG
>NZ_JAGPXZ010001506.1:0-461 GCF_018070305.1 Micromonospora sp. M51
GTCCACAGCGGGTAGTCCGGAGCCGGAACCAGCATTTCGTCGCCGCTGTTGAGCAGCGCCTGCATGGCCTGGACGATCAGCTCGGAAACGCCGTTACCGATATAGATATCTTCCACGGTAACATCGCGCATCCCGCGCGCCTGGTAGTGCTGCATAATCGCTTTACGGGCGGAATAGAGACCTTTTGAGTCGCTGTAGCCCTGGGCGGTCGGCAGATTGCGGATAACGTCGACGAGAATTTCGTCAGGCGCATCGAAGCCGAACGGCGCCGGGTTGCCGATATTCAGCTTGAGTACTTTGTTGCCTTCTTCTTCAAGGCGTTTTGCTTCTTTGAGAACCGGACCGCGGATGTCGTAACAGACATTCTCTAACTTGCTGGATTTTTCGATAGGGGACATGAACCTTTGACCTTTTAGCTGTTATCGCCACTCCCTGCCGTGGAAGTCAGCACGGAACAATGT
>NZ_JAGPXZ010001507.1:0-460 GCF_018070305.1 Micromonospora sp. M51
ATCTTGACCAGGTGGGTGGCGATGTCGGCCAGCAGCCGGACCCGCTCCACGCCGGGCGGGCCACCGGCCGCCAGCCGGTACGCCTCGTCCAGCTCCCGGCTGCCGTCGCTCTTGCCGAGCAGGGCCATCAGTCGACCGCGCTGGTCCAGCAGGCGGGCGGCACGCAGCGGCGCGGCGTCGGCGTCCACCTCGGCCAGTCCCGCCCGGGTCAGTGTGATGGCCCGACTGAAGTCGCCGGCGGTGACCGCCGCGTCCAGGGTCTGCTCCAGCAGCGCGAGGTGGTCCATGCCGAGCAGGTCGGCGGCGTCCGGCACCAGCTCCCACAACTCCAGCGCCCGCTCCAGCAGTCGGCGCTGCTCGGCGTACGCGTACCGGTCGGCGGCCGCGCACGCGGCGGCTCGGGCGGCGACGAGGGCACGCGGGTGGTCGTGCGCGGCGTACCAGTGGTGGGCGATCTCGG
>NZ_JAGPXZ010001508.1:0-460 GCF_018070305.1 Micromonospora sp. M51
GTGCAGCGGCGCAACCAGAAGCTGGTCGAGGAGTCCCCGTCGCCGGCGGTCTCGCCGGAGCTGCGCTCCCGTCTGCTGGCGGCGGCGGTGCGGGCCGGCGAGGCGGTCGACTACCGCAACGCGGGGACTGTGGAGTGCCTGTTGGTCCCGCGTCAGCGGGACGCTACTGGCGCTGCTTCCGGTTCCGAGGAGTTCTTCTTCCTGGAGATGAACACGCGGTTGCAGGTGGAGCACCCGGTGACCGAGTACGTCTACGGCATCGACCTGGTCGAGGAGCAGTTGCGGGTGGCCTCCGGGCTGGCGCCGACGTTCGACCCGGACGCGTTGACCCCCGGTGGTCACGCCATGGAGATGCGGATCAACGCCGAGGACCCGAAGCGCTTCCTGCCCGGCCCCGGTGTGATCAGGACATGGGTGGAGCCGACGGGCGAGGGGGTCCGGGTGGACTCCGGCTACACCG
>NZ_JAGPXZ010001509.1:0-460 GCF_018070305.1 Micromonospora sp. M51
AGATGCGGGCCGCCCGAACCAGGGCGCCGGCCTCGTCGAGGGCACCAGCGACCCGGTAGAGCAGGCCGGCGGCGTCGGCGGCGCGCAGTTCCAGGAGTACGGCCCCGGTGGCGGCCTCGCGGTGCCAGACCACTCGTGGAGCCGCGCCACCGCCCCGGCTGGCGAGCGCCCGGCCGCGCAGCCGTTGGGTGACCGACACGTCGCCGGCGACCGCCCGGCGCAGGTCGGCGCGGAGCGGTACCGGGTCCGGCGGAAGGCCGTAGCGGGGCTGCACCCGGCACTCGACCAGAGCGCGGCCATCGACGGCGGAGGCGTCTGCGGAGATCACCTCCAGCCGGTGCAGCGCCAGGCAGCCGGCCACCGTGGCGAGCAGACCACGCCGGACGGCCGCCGCCACCGACACCCGGGCGCCGGGCGGGTGGATGACCGGCTGCGGCCCGGCCGGCATCGGCGTGTGCGG
>NZ_JAGPXZ010000166.1:0-9573 GCF_018070305.1 Micromonospora sp. M51
GCCCCCACCACCAACACAAACGCCCCCACCACCACCCACACCACCGTCATTCCACCAACCTAATCCCCACCCACCATCCCCTCGCTCACTGGTGATCAAGAGGTTGGCGTCAGCCCGCCCGGCGTGTCGTGACGCAAACTTCTTGATCACCAGATCGGGTGGGGTGGGAGTGTCCGGGAGCGGGGGTTGGGTTCGACGTTTCCGGTGGACGGTGCCGGGGCGGCACCGGAGACAGGAGGGCCACTGTGAAGTACATGATTCTGCTCTACGGGTCGCAGCAGGACTATGACGTGCTGTCCGGTCGGGCTTCCGACCGGCCGGCGATGTCGGCCGAGCAGATCGCGGCGATGCACCACCACATGGAGACCTTCCACCAGGCGCTGGCCGAGTCCGGGGAACTGGTCGACGCCCGGGGCCTGAGCGAGCCGGTACACGCCCGCCGGGTGCAGGTACGCGAGGGAGCGCCGGTGGTCACCGACGGCCCGTACCCGGAGACGCAGGAGGTCCTCGCCGGTTACACCATCGTGGAGTGCGCCAGCTTCGATCGGGCCACCGAGATCGCCGCCGGCCTCGTCGACCCGGACGCCCCCGGCGGGTACGTGGACGTGCGACCGGTGCTCGACGGCGTCGAGGACCTGGCCGGCTGACACGTGCCGGAAACCCCGACCGAGGACCTGCTGCGCGAACTGGCGCCGCAGGTCCTCGGCGCGCTGGTCCGCCGCTTCGGGCACTTCGACACCGCGGAGGACGCGGTGCAGGAGGCGTTGATCGCCGCGGCCGACGGGTGGCCGCGCGACGGCGTACCGGACAACCCCCGGGGATGGCTGATCACCGTGGCGTCCCGCCGGCTGACCGACCTGCTGCGGCGCGAGCAGGCCCGGATGCGGCGGGAGGACACCGTGGCGCGGTGGACGCTGCCCGAGCAGCGGCACGCGCCCGCCGCCGACCATGAGGCGGCGGACGCCGACGACACGCTCATCCTGCTGTTCCTGTGCTGCCATCCGGCGCTCTCGCCGGCCTCACAGATCGCGCTCACGCTGCGTGCGCTGGGCGGGTTGAGCACCGCCGAGGTGGCGCGGGCGTTCCTGGTGCCGGAGGCCACGATGACCCGGCGGATCAGCCGGGGCAAGCAGCGCATCCGCGACAGTGGACTGCGGTTCGCGCCGCCCACCGGCCCGGAGCGCGCCGACCGGCTCGCCGCCGTGCTGCACGTGCTCTACCTGGTCTTCACGGAGGGGTACGCCCGTACCGCCGGGCCCGGGTTGCTGCGGGCCGACCTGACCGCCGAGGCGATCCGCTTGGCCCGCCTGGTGCACCGGCTGCTGCCCGACGATCCCGAGGTCACCGGGCTGCTCGCGTTGATGCTGCTCACCGACGCCCGCGCTCCGGCGCGGATCGGCGCGCACGGCGAGCTGGTGCCGATGGCCGAGCAGGACCGCACGCGGTGGCGGGCCGACCAGATCGCCGAAGGAGTCGAGCTGATCACCGGTGCGCTGCCGCGCGGGGTCGTCGGGGCGTACCAGCTCCAGGCGGCCATCGCGGCGGTGCACGACGAGGCGCCCAGCGCGGCGGCCACCGACTGGGCGCAGATCACCGCCCTGTACGAGGTGCTCCTCGGGATGTCCGACAACCCGGTGGTGGCGCTCAACCACGCGGTGGCGGTGGCGATGAGCCGGGGCGCTCCGGCCGGGTTGGCGCTGCTCGCCGACCTGGCCGACGACAGTCGACTCGCCGACGACCCTCGACTGCCGGCCGCCCGTGCCCACCTGTGGGAGCGGGAGGGTGAGCGGGTCGCGGCGCGCGAGGCGTACCGGATGGCGGCGGCGCGCTCGACGAACCTGGCACAGCAGCGCTACCTGAACGCCCGCGCGGACCGTCTCGCGGGCGACCCGCCCCCCACCGACTGAACCAGCGGGCCGTGCCGTGGCACAGGCAGGCGGCCAGGAAGCGTCAGGGGCTGCCAGGAGACGTCACGGGCTGGCGGCCAGGAAGACGAAGGCCGCCAGCAGCACCAGGTGTACGCCGCCCTGCAACACGTTGGCCCGGCCGGGCACCACGGTGAGGACGGCGGTCACCGCGGTGAGCGCGAGCAGGGCGAGTTGGGTGCCGCCGAGGCCGAGCAGCAGCGGGCCTTCCAGCCAGATCGAGGCGACCGCTATGACCGGGATGGTCAGGCCGATGCTGGCCATCGCCGAGCCGAGCGCGAGGTTCAGGCTGATCTGCACACGGTCGCGGCGGGCGGCGCGGGCTGCAGCCAGGGTCTCCGGCAGCAACACCAGCAGGGCGATGATCACACCGACGAACGCGTGCGGCAGGTTCGCCGCGGCGACGCCGGCCTCGATGGTCGGGGAGACGGTCTTGGCGTCGCCGACCACCGCGATCAGTGCCACCAGCAGCAGTCCCAGACTCATCAGGGCCGCCCGGGTGCTCGGCGGCTTGGCGTGCTCCTCCGCGTCGATCACCTTGCCCTTGCTGTCGACCGGCAGGAAGTAGTCGCGGTGCCGACCGGTCTGCACGAGGACGAACAGCCCGTAGAGGGCCAGCGAGGCGACGGCGGCGAACGCGAGCTGGGCCGGGCTGAACTCCGGGCCGGGCCGGGCCGTGGTGAAGGTCGGAATGACCAGGCTCAGGGTGGCCAGGGTGATCACGGTGGCCAGGGCCCCGCCGGTGCCCTCCGGGTTGAACACTGCGACGCGGCGGCGCAGCGCCCCGAGCAACAGGGACAGGCCGAGGATCCCGTTGCAGGTGATCATGACGGCGGCGAAGACGGTGTCCCGGGCGAGCGACTGGGTCTTCTCCGGCCCGCTGATCATCAGCGTGACGATGAGGGCGACCTCGATCACGGTGACCGCGACCGCGAGCACCAGTGACCCGTACGGCTCCCCCACCCGGTGGGCGACCACCTCCGCGTGGTGCACGGCCGCGAGCACGGCACCGCCCAGCAGCACCGCGACCACCACGATGAGCAGGCCGGGCAGGTCCCGCCCCCAGGTGGCGACTAACACCAGCAGAGCGAGCACGGGTACGGCGAAGGTCCAGTCGGTCAGGCGGGAGCGAAGCAGGGCGGCCATGCCGTACAGAGTGCCAGGCCAGGTGATCATGTGCCCACCATCGACGCAGCGTCTGCCGTGTCGAGGTCCACAACGAGCAAACCCGTAACCTGTAGGTTACTCTTTCGGGGTGGATGAGGTGGCCGTCGCGATCGCCGACCCGGTACGCCGGCGCATCCTGAGCATGTTGCGCGACGAGCCCCTCTCCGCCGGCGTCATCGCCGCGCGGTTCACGATCAGCCGACCCGCCGTCAGCCGCCACCTACGGTTGCTGCGGGAGAGCGGGCTGGTCCGTGACGAGCTGGTCGGACGGCAGCGGATCTACCGGCTCGACCCCGGCCCGCTCGCCCCGCTGCTCGACTGGCTCACCGGGCTCGCCACCGTCGACCGCTGGGAGCGGCACCTCGACGCGCTGGAGACCGAGGTCTATCGCACCCGCCGAGAGCGCCGCAGCCGTGGCCCGGCGGAGCACCGAAGGGAGCACACGGCATGACCCGCACACCCGCAGGACGCCTGTTTCGCACCGCCACGGGGCACGATCTCGTCCTCACCCGGACCTTCCGCGCCCCAGTGGAGGACGTCTGGGCCAGCCTGACCGAGTCGGAGCGCACCGCCCGCTGGTTCGGCCCGTGGGAGGGCGAGGCCGGGCCCGGACGGACCATCCAGGTCCAGATGGCGTACGAGGAGCAGCAGCCCTGGTGTGCGGTACGCATCGACGTGTGTGAACCGCCACTGCGCCTCGCCGTGTCGATGATCGACGAACACGGCAACTGGCTGCTGGAGCTGTCGCTGACCGAGACCGACGGCACCACCGAGCTGCGATTCGTGCAGCACCTGAGCAGCGTGGCGGGCATCGCCGAGGTGGGCGCCGGTTGGGAGTACTACCTGGACCTGCTGGTCGCCTCCCGCGACGGCTCGCCCCGCCCGCGGTTCGACGACTACCACCCGGCGATGCAGAAGTACTACCAGGGGCTGGCCGCCGCGACGGCCGGCTAGGGGTCCAGCTCCCGCCGCAGCCTGGCGAACTCGGCGGTCAGCGCCGGCAGGGGAAAGTGCGCGTTCAGGCCGCTGGGGTTCGGCAGCACCCAGACCCGGGCCGGCCCGAGCGGCTCCGGTCGCGGACCCAGGACGGCCGTCGGTCGGGCGAAGGCGACCCGGTACGCGGTCACCCCGAGGATCGCCACCCACCGCGGCCGGTAGCGCTCGGCCTTCATCGCCAACCCGGTGACCCCGGCCACCAGCTCCTCCGACGTCAGCTCGGCGGCGCGGGCAGTGGCCCGGTTGCTCAGGCTGGTGATGCCCAGGCCCTGCCGCAGCAGCTCGTCGCTCTCCCACGAACGCAGCTGGCGGTCGGTGAAGCCAGCCCCGTGCAGGGCCGGCCAGAAGCGGCTGCCCCGGCGGGCGAACGGCTGCCCCACGGCGGCCGAGTAGAGGCCCGGGTTGTAACCGCAGAACAGCACGCGCAGCCCAGGGCCGATCACGTCCGGCAGACCTCGGCCGGCGGCATCCGCCACCTCCTGCCGGGTCGGCCGTCGCGGCGGCCCCGCACGCTCCGCGTCCACAGCACCGATCCTGCCGTACGCCCGGCGCCGGCACCGGCGCGCGCTCTGACACAGTGACCCGATGCAGTCCGACGACCACCTCGCCGCCAGCCGCTACGCCCGGATGCGCTGGAACACTCCGCTCTCACCGGAGCACGCCGCGCTGCTGCTGCAACGGCTCGACGTCCGCCCCGGCTCACGCGTGCTCGACCTCGGCTGCGGCTGGGGTGAGCTGCTGCTGCGGGCGGTCGCCGCCGGCGGTGTGTCCGGCCCGGTCGCGACCCGGGGCGTCGGCGTCGACACCGACGACGCCGTTCTCGCCCGAGGGCGGCGACTCGCCGCGGATCGGTCGCTGAACCGGCACGTCGCGTTCGTGACGGGGGAAGCGGCCGCCTGGCAGGAGCCGGCCGACCGGGTCCTCTGCATCGGTTCGGCACACGCCTTCGGCGACACCGCGGCGGCCCTCGACGCCCTCGCCGCCGTGGTACGACCCGGTGGGCGACTGCTGTTCGGCGACGCCTACTGGGAACGGCCCCCCACGGCGGAGATCGCCGAGGTCTTCGGCCCGGATGTCGCGACCCTCCCCGGGCTGGTCGAGGCCGCCCGCGAACGCGGCTGGCGGCTGCTGCACCTGAGCACCGCCGACCAGCGGGAATGGGACGACTTCGAATCCAGCTGGCTGGCCGGCCGGCAGGAGTGGCTGCTGGCGTACCCGGAGGATCCTCGTGCGGCCGACGTCCGCGCGGAACTCGACGACCGGTTGCGCGAGTACGTGGGCGGTTACCGAGGTGTCCTCGGCCTCGCCTACCTCGTCCTCGGTCGCTGACGGCCCCGGTCACGTCTGGACCGAACGGCAGAGCTGAACTGGCAGGCAGGAGAACCGGAGCCGACCGGTTGACAAGCCCGTTCGGCGCCGCTCGTTCTCACGACGTCACCGGCGTCGGCTCGCGCGGGTGGGTGACCAGACGGTGCGTGCGGAGCCCGTAGGCGCTGGCGGGGCCATCCGGTCCGGGCGCCGCGCCCGCGGGTGGGTGGGCTGGTCGGCTGTGCGGGCCTCGGCAGCCCGACGGAGACGACGGCGAGCAGCACCGCCGCGACGATGCCGTCGAGCCAGTAGTGGTTGCCCGTGGTCACGACAACCAGCAGGGTGACGAGCGGATGCGCCAGCCACAGCCACCGCAGGCGCCCGCCGGTCACGGCGATGAGCGCGACGGCGACGGCGAGCGCCCAGCCGACGTGCAGGGAGGGCATGGCGGCGTACTGGTTGCTCAACGCGTCCGTGTCGGGCGGGCCGTAGACGGCGGGCCCGTAACGGCTACCGGTGTCCACCATGCCGGTCAGGGTGGTCAGTCGCGGCGGCGCCAGCGGAACCAGGAAGTGCAGCGCCAGTGCGGCCGCGGTGAGCCCGGCGAGCATGCGACGCGTCCAGAGATAACGCACGGGGTGTCGCACGTACAGCCAGATCAGACAGCTGATCGTGGCGGGGAAGTGCACGTACGCGTAGTAGCCGTTGGCCAGGTGCACCAACAGCTCGTGGGAGAGCACGGGACGTTGGAAGGCGGCCTCGTCGGGCAGGTGGAACAGACGCTCCACCCGCCAGATCCATTCCCCGTTTCCCACCGCTGTCGACGCCCGGTCGGCCCCCGCCACCCGCGCCGCCTTGTAGACGAGGAACAGGGTGGCGACGAGCCCCAGCTCACGCATGGCCCGGCGCAGTGCTACGGCTCGCCGGGCGGGTGCCGCTGGCAGCTCCGCGGTATCCACAGACCCCTCGATTCGGTGACGTTCGCTCGTACCGGCCCCGGGTCGGATGGCCCGACGTCAGCGTGACCGGGTCGGTCCGTCCTGCGTGGTGTCGACGCGCACCTGGTCGAAGGCGGGAGCGCCGTCGACCGCGTCGGCGGCGACGGCCGCCGACGTGGCGGCGTCCGGCAGGTCGAGGCTGGTCCGCAGGGTGATCGGCTTGAGCAGGAGCGCGGCGATGATGCCGACGACCCCGATGGCGGCGGAGATGAGGAAGATGTGTCCGGTGGCGTCGCCGTACGCCGCCCGGACGATCTCCTGGACCTGCTCGGGCAGGGCGGTGATGTTGAGGTTGCTGCTGCCCGAGCCGCCGGAGGCGGGGATCCCGGCGGCGGTGAGGTCGTGGGTGATCTGGTCACCGACCCGGCGTGCGAGGACGGCGCCGAGCACGGAGACGCCGATGGTACCCCCGAGCGACCGGAAGAACGCGACGCTGGAGCTGGCCGCGCCAATGTCCTTGAGCGAGACCGTGTTCTGAACGGCGAGGACGAGGTTCTGCATGGTCATGCCGACGCCGACGCCGACGGTGAACATGGCGGCGCCGACCAGGACGAGCGACGTCTCGTGGTCGATGGTGCCGAGCAGCGCGAACCCGGCGACGAGCAGGATCGAACCCGCGACGATGTACGGCTTGATCTTTCCGCTCTTGGTGATCAGCCGGCCCGCGACGATGGAAGAGCCGAGGACTCCCGCCATCATCGGGATGGTGAGCAGGCCTGCCTCGGTCGGGCTGTAGCCGCGGCCGATCTGGAAGTACTGACCGAGGAAGACGGCACCGCCGAACATGGCCATGCCGACTGCGAGGCTGCCGAGGATGGCCAGCGCGGTGGTGTGCTGGCGCACGATACCGAGCGGGACGACCGGCTCGGCCGCGCGCGACTCGACCCAGACCGCCAGGGCGAGCAGGATGAGCGAACCGCCCACCATGGCCGCCGTCTGCCAGGAGGCCCAGGCGAACGAGCCGTCGACGAAGGAGATCCAGATCAGCAGCACGCTGACGCCAGCGGCGATGAGGCCGGCACCCAGGTAGTCGATCTTGACATTCTCACGCCGTGCGGTCGGCAGGTGCAGGGTGGCCTGGAGCAGGATCAGCGCGATCGCGGCCACCGGCACGCCGACGAAGAAGCACCAGCGCCAGCCGAGCCAGGACGTGTCGACGATGAGGCCGCCGAGCAGTGGGCCGCCGACCGTCGCGACGGCCATGACACCACCGAGGTAGCCGTTGTAGCGGCCGCGCTCGCGCGGCGGGATCATGGCCGCGATCGCCACCTGGACGAGCGCCTGCAGACCGCCGACCCCGATGCCCTGGAACGCGCGGGCGGCGATGAGCTGGCCGGCGCTCTGCGAGAAGCCGGCGACGACCGAGCCCACCAGGAAGACCACGATGGCGACCTGGATGAGGATCTTCTTGTTGAACAGGTCGGCCAGTTTGCCCCAGATCGGGGTGGTTGCCGTCGCGGTGAGCAGGGTCGCGGTGACCACCCAGGTGTACTGGTTCTGCGAGCCGTTCAGGGCTCCGATGATCTTCGGTAGCGCGGTCGAGACGACAGTGCTGCTCAGCATCGCGACGAACAGCACCAGCAGCAGGCCACTGAGCGCTTCCAGGGTCCGCCGATGGGTCATCGGCTCAGCGCCGGCCGTGATGGTGGGTGCGCTCATCGCGCGGCCTCCAGGTTGTCGTTGTCGTTGTTTCCGAGGGCGATCTCGATGTCGCCGGTGAACCGGCCGAGGGCGGCACTCAGCGCCGCCACCTCGCCGGGAGTCCAGTCGGCGAGCGCCCGTTCGAGCACCTCGCCGTACCAGCGGTGGCTGTCGGCCAGGGCGGCACGGCCGGCCGGGGTGACCGCCAGGATGGTCGCCCGCTTGTCGGTCGGGTCTGGCCGCCGCTCGACCAGCCCGTGCGCGACGAGCGCCGCGACGGAGCGGCTGACGGTCGACGCGTCCAGCCGAGTGCGCTCGGCCAGGTCGCGGGCGTGGCAGTCGCCGGAGAGCTGTTCGATCTGCACGAGCATGCCGAGCATGCCGGCCGGGATCGCCGGGTGTTCGTCGGCCCGGCGTTGTTTCAGCAGTCGAACGCTTCTGACCAGGTCGTACAGGCGAAGGCCGAGCTCACCGGCATCGCTTTCCACATCCGCTCCCCACCCGAGTTGGTTGCCTCAAGCAAGCATCTACCGATCTTTCCCACTGCGCAAGTTTGCTCATTGAGAAGTCCCTCACCCGCACGTACCCTCGGTGCGATGGACGAGACGACCGGTCTGCGGGAGCGCAAGAAGGCGGCCACCCGCCTCGCTCTGCACGAGGCGGCCCTCCGCCTCGCCGCCGACGAGGGCATCGACGCGGTGACGGTCGAGGCGATCGCCGACGCCGCCAACGTCTCCCGGCGGACCTTCTCCAACTACTTCTCCAGCAAGGAGCAGGCCCTCTTCCACGGCGACACCATGCGCCTGCACCGGCTGTTGGAGCTGATCCGGGAACAGCCCGTCGACGAGGCGCCGTGGACCGTCCTGAGCCGGGCAGCCGAGCGCCTCACCGAGGAGGTCTTCGGCGGTTCTGAGCCCTCCTGGCTGACCCAACGCCGGGAGCTACGCGCGCACCCCGGCCTGGCCCCACACCAGGTGGCGGCGTACGCCGCGATCGAGCGCGAGCTGGCCGCGGAACTCGCCCGCCGGCTGACCGGCGACGACGTGGCACTGCGCTCCCGCCTCCTGGCCGCGACCTTCCTGACCATCCGGCGGGTCGCCGTCCAGCACTGGATCGAGCACCCGGGCGAGCCGATGACGGAAACCGTCCGGACCGCGCTCGTCGCGGCCGCGCCCGCGGTGCCCCCCGGAGGCCACCGGACCAGCACCGCACCTGGCACCGCCCTCCGATCCCCGCAGAATCCCCCAGGGCCCAGTGAGTGGTAGCCAACGGGCGCGGTCTTGACGGAGCGCAGACATCGGAGGTTTACTGCGTCAGCGATAGCAGTCGATGCGCCTTGA
Source organism: Micromonospora sp. M51 (assembly GCF_018070305.1). Taxonomy (NCBI): domain Bacteria; kingdom Bacillati; phylum Actinomycetota; class Actinomycetes; order Micromonosporales; family Micromonosporaceae; genus Micromonospora; species Micromonospora sp. M51. The sequence continues at coordinate 9,376 of NZ_JAGPXZ010000166.1, forward strand.
CCATCCTTTGTGGTAAGTGGGGCACCTCGGCGACGCGATCGCCACTGGTCGCCACTGCTGAGCCAGCCGTCTCCTGGCGCTGGCGGTAGCGACGCTCCCCCCTCGGCGGGCGGGGAGCACCGGCACGGCAACCCGCACGGCGCAGCGTCGCGCTCCCCGCAGGAAGATCCCCACAGGTCCGGCACCTCCCCGAACCAT
>NZ_JAGPXZ010001510.1:0-458 GCF_018070305.1 Micromonospora sp. M51
GCGCAGTTGCCGCCGCGCGGGGTGTGGCGGGCGAAGGCGGGCGTGCGCTACGTCCTGCTCGCCGCGTGGCTCGACCGGGAGCTCGAACCGTCGAGCGCGCAGAGCGCCGATCCGGTCGGTCAGGTGCTCGTACGCCGCTATCTGGCCGCCTTCGGCCCGGCTGCCTCGGCCGACCTGCGGGCCTGGTGCGGCCTCGCCGGGTTGCCGGCTTCGGTGACTGCGATGCGCGACGAGCTGGTCACCTTCCGCGACGAGCGCGGCCGGAAGCTGATCGACCTCCCCGACGCGCCGCGCCCCGACCCGGACACGCCCGCCCCGGTGCGGTTCCTGCCGGCGTTCGACAACGCGATCCTCGGCTACGACGACCGCAGCCGGATCATCGACGACGCGCACCGTCTCCTCTCGGTGGCCGGCGAGCGCGTGGTGCTCGTCGACGGTCGGGTCGCGGCGACCTGGAC
>NZ_JAGPXZ010001511.1:0-458 GCF_018070305.1 Micromonospora sp. M51
GCGGCTGGACCGGCGGGGGACGCCTCAGCGTGGCAGCGGCGCTTCCGCCCGACGCAGCAGCGTGAAGCCGGTGTCCCGGGCGCGGGCGGCGGCCAGCAGCCCGGCCACGGCGGCGGCGTTGGTGACCTCACCGGCCAGGACCATGGCGACCGCCTCGTCCAGGTCGATCCGGACGACCTGGAGGTCGGCCTCCTCGTCGTGGCGCTCGTGCCGCTCGTCGGCCGGCACGTCGGCGAGGTCCCGGGCCAGGAACACCCGGACGATCTCGTTGGTGAACCCCGGCGAGCTGTGCAGGTCGACCAGCACGTCGACCCGCCCGGCGGTCAGGTCGGCCTCCTCGGCCAGCTCCCGCAGCGCCGCCGCCGGCAACTCCTCGCCGGAGACGTCCATCAGACCGGCCGGCAGCTCCCACAGGTGCCGCCCGACCGGGTGCCGGTACTGGCGGATCAGCACCACCT
>NZ_JAGPXZ010000167.1:0-9548 GCF_018070305.1 Micromonospora sp. M51
CTGGTACGACGAGGACGACGTGGAGCTGGTCCGCGCGTTCGCGGCCCGCGCCGGTGCGGCGTTGACCACCGCGCTGCTCTACCGCGACCAGGCGGAGGTGGCCGACACCCTTCAGGCCAGCCTGCTGCCGGTCGAGCCGGTCGAGGCCGTCGGTGTGCAGTGGGGCACCGCGTACCGCCCGGCGCAGGCGGGGCTGCGCATCGGCGGGGACTTCTACGGTTCGCTCCGGCTCACCGACGGTGGCTCGGTGTTCTTCCTGGGCGACGTGTCGGGCAAGGGCGTCGAGGCCGCCGTCTTCACCGGCCAACTGCGCCAGTGCCTTCAGGCGCTGCACCGGCTGGAGTCGAACCCCGCGCGGTTGCTGCGGCTGCTCAACGACGCGCTGCTCGAGACCACCCAGGCGCACGGCCAGGGTCGCTTCGCCACGATCGTGCTCGGCGTGGCCCGCCCGGAGCGCGACGGTGGCCTCACCCTCACCATGGCCGGCGGCGGGCACCTGCCACCACTGGTGCTGCGCGCCTCCGGCGAGGTGGAGACGGTGCCGTTACGCGGCATGCTGATCGGGGTGGTGTCCGACCCCCGCGTCGGAGAGGTGACCGTGCGGCTGGCACCGGGCGAAACCTGCCTGCTCTACAGCGACGGCGTGACCGAGGCCCGGGGTGGCCGGCGCGGCGACGAGCTGTTCGGCCCCGAGCGGCTGGTCACCGCGCTGACCGGTTGCCAGCGGATGCCCGCGCCGGCCCTGGCCGAACGGGTCGAGCAGGTCACCTGCGACTGGCTGGCCCAGGGCGACCACGACGACATCGCCGTGCTGGCGTTGCGGGCGGCCGGCCCGGGCGGGCGCGGAGGGCGGCACCTGCACTCGGTGCCCGCCGGCATCGACCGGACAGAGGAGACCGACGCGTGACCGCCGCCATGGCCGCCCCCGACCTCGGTGAGGCGTACTCCGGCTACCTGGACCACCTCGCCGACGCTGACGAGTACGCCGCCACCGACCTGGCGATCGGCCTGCTCGACGCCGGCGTCGCGGCGGAACGGGTGCTGCTCGACCTGGTCGCTCCCGCCCAGGCCGAGGTGGGCGAGCGGTGGGCGCGCAACGAGTGGAGCGTCGCCCAGGAGCACGCGGCCACCCACATCAGCGAGCAGGTGGTGGCGGCGGTGTCGGCGCACGTGAAGCCGCGGCCGACAGGCGGTCGGGTGGTGGTCGCCTGCATGGACGGCGAGTGGCACGCGCTGCCGCCCCGGCTGGTGGCCGAGGTGCTGCGGTTGCGCGGGTGGCAGGTGACCTTCCTGGGGGCCAGCGTGCCCGCCGCGCACCTCGTGTCGTATCTGCACCGCTACGACGCGCACGCGGTCGCGTTGGCGTGCGCGCTGCCGATGCGCCTGCCGTACGCCCACCGGATGATCGAGGCGTGCCGCCGTTCGGACGTGCCGGTGGTGGTCGGCGGGCGCGGGTTCGGTGCTGACGGCCGGTGGGCGGGCCGGCTCGGGGTGGCCTGGGCACCGGACGCGCCCTCGGCGGCCGAGTTGATCGCCGACGAGCGGGCGCTGCGCGGGGCGCCGCCGGCCCGGCTGGCCCACCTGGCCGACGACGAGTACCCGAGCCTCCTGCGTCGTCGGGGTGAGTTGATCGACAGCGCGTTGGCGGAGCTGCGGGAGCGGGTGCCGGCGACCCGGGAGTACACCGCCGCGCAGCTCGACGCGACAGTGAGCGACCTGGGCCACATCGTTGACTTCCTGGCCGCCGCGGTCTACGTCGACGACGCTTCGCTGTTCACGGAGTTCGTGCAGTGGCTGTCGGGGATTCTGCTCAGTCGTGGGGTGCCCGTCGGGGCGATCGCCCTGCCGCTGGAGCACTACGCCGGCGCGTTGCGGGACTTTCCGCGGGCGGCGCGGGCGCTGGCGCTGGGATCGGCGACGCTGCCTGGCAGGCCCCGCTGACCGACCCACTGGTGGCTCCGGATCGATCACCGCGCTCAGCGGCGGCACGGTCAGCTCTGCGTATACTTGCCGGACTGCAAACGTCCCACCCATGGGTGGAGCGAGGGGGAGAACGGTGACGTTCAGCGTCAACTACGTCGAGCGCGGCGGTGGTGGCGCCTACCTGCGGCTCGTCGGCGAGCTGGATCTGAGCACCGCCCCCGAGCTGTCCGCCGTGATCGACCGGCTCACCGCGGCGGGCGAGACCCGGGTGCTGCTCGACCTGACCGACCTCACGTTCTGCGACTCCACCGGGATGGCCGTGTTCGTCCGGGGTGACAACCGAGCGGCCGCCGACGGGGGATGGCTCCGGCTCACCGGCGCCCGTGGGCGGGTCGAGCGGGTGCTGCGGGTGACGGGCCTCGCCGACGTGTTGCGCTACGAACCGGAGTCGGTCGACCCCGCGTCCCGCAGTGCGTCCTGATGGGCTAGATTTCCCCGCCAGCATTTTCCCGCCAGCGCGGTGACCGTCAGGGTCCCGTCTCCGCCGACTCTGAGGCAGGTAGTGATGGGCGTAGACAGCCCGCAGCCGGTACGCATCCTGGTGGTCGACGACGACCCGGGTGACGTCCTGATGATCGAGGAGGCGCTGGCGGACTCCGACGTCGAAAAGATCATCGATGTGGTCAGTGACGGCGAGGAGGCGATGGAGTTTCTCCGCGCCGAGGGCCGGCACCAGCAGGCCCACCGACCGGACGTGATCCTGCTGGATCTGAACATGCCGCGGATGGACGGTCGGCAGGTGCTCGGTGCGGTCAAGCAGGACGAGGATCTGCGGACCATCCCGATCGTCGTGCTGACCACCTCCAACGCCGACACCGACATCGTCGGCAGCTACACGTTGCAGGCCAACGCGTACGTCACCAAGCCGATCGACCTGGACGACTTCAACGACGTGGTCCGCCGCATCGACGAGTTCTTCGGTCGGGTCGTGGTGCTGCCCAAGCGCACCTGACGCCGCCGCCACCTGAGCGGATGCTGAACATTTTCCCCGAACCTCCTCGGCGCGAGCGGTCCCGGCCGAGGATCCAGGTGGGGAAGTAACAGCGGCTGCCTGGGGGCGACAGTATGAGGTTCTCCGTCGTTGACATCGGTTACGACCAGCGGCAGGTGGATTACTGCCTGGACGAGCTGGGGATCCGGCTGTCCCGGCTCGCGGCGCGGGCCGAGAGCGCGGCCGGGGCGGGCCGGGAGTGGGACGAGATCCGTCAGGAGGCGGCCTGGCTCAGCGGGCTGCTGCAACGGCTGGACCTGGGCGACGCCGCCGTCACCCGGCACGCCGGGGACGCGGTGCGGCGCGAGGCCGCCGAGATCCTGGCCCGGGCCCGCGTCGAGCTGGACGAGGCCCGCGAGGAGGCACGGCGGGTGCGCGAGCAGGCGTACGCGGAGGCCGTGCAGGCCCGACGTGACGTCGAGGCGGCGTTGGACGCCCGTCGACGGCGCGAGGCGCGGGTGGAGGAGATCCTCAGCCAGGTGACGGTCGACCAGGTGCCCGCGGACACCCCGACCGCCGCCGCCGGCATGCCGGGCAGCCGCGTCGGGGCCGGTGGGCCGGACCCGGGCGCGCAGCCGCCGGGTCGTCGCTGAGGCCCGTGGGCGCGGGGGTCGGTCGCCCGGCTCAGGCGGTGAGCGCGGCCGCGACGGTGGTCGCCCGGTCCTCGTGCTGGGCGTACGCGTCGGGGTAGGCGGAGATCTGGACGGCCTGGGCGGCGGAGGTGACGCTCATGTCCTGCCAGCCGGGGATCTCGTTGAGCGCGCTGTAGAAGGCCCGGGCGGCGTACGACGGGCGCATCAGTTGGGCCACCGTGCCCCAGCCGCTGCTGGGCCGCTGCTGGAACAGCCCGACCGAGTCGTGGTCGGAGCCGCTGCCCTGGTTCGGGTACTGCGCCGACTCGGGCAGGACGTCGCTGGCCAGGTTGTAGAGGTTGCTCTCCTGCATGGCGGTCGCCAACGCCACCACCAGGGCGCGGCGCGGCATCTTCATCTCCAGGCCGACGTCCACGATGACTTTCGCGTTGTCCATCTGGGCCTGGTCGAGGCCGGCGACGGGCCGGGGCCGGCGGGGCTTGACCGGCTTCTTGGGTGTCTTGCGGACGGCGGTGGGTGTGGGTGTGGGCTTCGCCGTCGGGCTGGGCAGGACCCGGGCGGGGGCGAGGTCGCGGTCCAGTGACCGGGAGGCGCGTTCGTCGGCGATGGCGGCGCGCTCGGCCACCGCCTCGGCGAGCGGCTCGACCGTACGGGGGGTGTCGTCGTTGCCCTGGGCGGTGGCGACCGCGACGAGGCTGAGGCAGCAGGTGACACCGGTGGCCAGCGCCACCCGCACCGGGGTCGAGCCCAGCAGGGCCCGTCGTCGCGGTTCGGGAGCGCGGTGACGGCCGATCGTCCGTTCGGTTGATGCGGCGTCGTCCGGTGGGGTGGTCGGGCGCGCGTCGGTCAGCTTCTGGGCGGAGGGGTCGTCGGGATGCACCTGCCGAGGCTAAAGAGCTGAATGCTCGATGCCATAGGCCGGTACGGTGGCATGCGCCACAATTTGCCCTGATCATGATGACTTTAGCGGGCAAAAGCAGAGCGAAGCTGATCAACCTCGCGGATGCCTCCAGACGGTTATTCCCGACTTGCCGGGTGAATGCGCTCGCGGCGAGGGGCCGTCGGTCCGACGTCCGACCGCGCTCCAGGTTCCACCGAACACCCGATGCGATGCCTCCGGAAAGCCCACCGCTCCCTCGGCCGATCCTCCGGCGGCGGCGCAGCGAAGTGCCGCGATCGGCAGGCATCGGCGTGCCGCGTCACGGTGCCCCGTCACGGTGCCCCGTCACGGTGCCCCGTCACGGCGCCGCGTCATGGTGGCGCGTCATGGTGGCGCGTCATGGTGGCGCGTCATGGTGGCGCGTCATGGTGGCGCGTCATGGTGCCGCGTCACGGTGCCGGGTTGCGACACCCGGCCCCCTGGCTCGGCCCGCGGGGGCTGTTCCCACTGGCCGCCGTCGGTTCGCTGGGGGGGGTGGGGGGTCTCGCCGCTCGCGATGATCGTGCTCGATCCCTGTTGGAGTGGCCTCCTCGGCATGGGGAGGGGCCTGTTTACTGGATCGGGCACGATCTTGAGGGTGCGGTGCCTCGTTCGCCCGGCGAGGCCGACGGAGGCCGGCGGAGGCCGGTTTGGCCGGCGCAGGTTGGTCGCGGGTCCTGCTGGGCGGCCGGGCAAGGGTCTTGATCGACCGGTTGTTCACCATCATCGGGGTTGCCGCACGGCGCGGTGCGCCCGGGTCGGCCCAGTCAGGCTGCGCGAACGACGCAGACCGACATGATCCACTCGGCTTTCATGAAGTCGGGGTATCCCCGCCACCTGGACACCGCGACTTTCAGAAACCCGAGTCGATCAGCGGGTGATGGCCGCGGTGCCGGTCGGCGTCGTAGACGAATCGGGGTAAACCCCCCACCTGGACGCCGCGACTTTCAGAGACCCGAGTCGATCAGCGGGTGATGGCCGCGGTGCCAGTCGGCGTCGTAGACGAAGTCGCCGAGGCCCTCCGCAAGATCGTGCTCGAACCAGGAAACAGGGCCCTCAAGCAGGAACGAGGCACCTACAACCAGGATCGAGCACGATCATGCGGGGCCGACACGCGTCACGATCGTCGGGTCGGGGCCGCCCGGCGGGTCAGTGTCGGCCGTTCTCGGCCGGGGTGACGGTCAGCCGGTGTCGGCTGGCGTCGCCGCTGGAGAACGGCCAGAGCCGGTCGGCGTACTCGACCAGGTCGGCCAGTTGATCTCGGCTCAGGCCGGCCGAGGAGATCTCCGCGTGCACGTCGGCCCGGTACCGGCCGTCGTTGTCGCGTCCCAGCTTCGCCTCCGCCCGGACCTGCACGGTGTGCGCCTCGTCGGTGATCTCCCCGGCCACCTCCACCGCCGCGTGGTGCAGGCAGGAGGCGAAGGCCGCGGCCAGCAACTGTTCCGGGGTCAGCCCGGTGCAGTGCGGCGCCAGCGGTGAGGCCAGCGCTGTGGAGAGCCCGCCATCGTCGGTGCGTACGTGACCGCCCTCGGCGGTCGCTGTGGCCTCACGCAGCCAGGAACTCTGATCCGGCATCGCGTTTCTCCCGTCGCTCACCAGGCCGGCTACCCCGCCGTCGCCCGGCGAAACGCCGTGCGCCGTACGGTCAGCGCCGCGAGGGCTCGTCCACCAGTGCCACCGCCTCGGTGGCCTCCGCGGCGGCCCGTTCGGTCCACGGCGATGTCGGGGCCGGCCGTCGGGCCGTCGGGATGGTCATCGGCACGTACACCCGGGCGTCCACCGCCTCGGCCAGCAGCAGCGCCGCGACCAGGCTGCTCGGACGCTGCTCGGGGTCGTCGGCGAGGCAGGAGTGGCACAGCTCGGCGACCTCCGCCGGGAGCCCGGCGATGTCGGGCAGCGGCTCCGGCGGCTGACAGCGGCGGGCGAGGAGCAGTTCGCTGGCGGTCTCCGCGCGGTACGGCAGGCGAGCGGTCAGGCTGTAGTAGAGCAGCACGCCGAGGGCGTACATGTCGGCGGCCGGGGTGGCCGGCGTCTTCTCCAGTTGTTCGGGCGCCAGGTATGCCGGGGTGCCGAGCACCATCCCGGACGGCATCGGGTCCAGTGCGCCGGCGGCGATGGCGATGCCGAAGTCGAGCACCTTCACCCCGGCCGGGGTGAGCATGACGTTGGCGGGCTTGACGTCCCGGTGCACGATGCCCTCGGCGTGCGCGGCGGCCAGCGCGGCGGCGACCTCCGCGCAGACCCGCACCGCGATCCGCCAGTCCAGTGGCCCGGAGCGCAGGTGCACCGCGAGCGTCTCACCCTCGGCCAGCTCCATCACGATGTAGGACACCGGCCGGCCGGGCCACGTCGAGGAGGTGCCGAAGTCGTGCACGCTCGCCACGTTCGGGTGCTCCAGGCGGGCCGCCGACCGGGCCTCCGCGCGGATCCGGTCCACCGGGCCGTCCTGGTCGTCGCGACCGGGCGAGATGAGCTTCACCGCGACCGGCCGGTCGAGCACCTCGTCGTACGCCCGCCACACCTCGGACATCCCGCCCACCCCGATGCGCTGTTCGAGCCGGTACCGCCCGTCCAGCGTCCGCATCGACCACTCCTCGCCCTCGCCCCGCCGACGGCCGGGTGCTCGATCGCGGTACCCGTACTCCGAACTGGGCAAACCGAGGCCGGACGGCCCCGGGCACTCGCTGCGCCCCGGCGGCGGGGTGCGGTAGCTTGCGAGCCAGAGCCGGTGTCACCGATTGTGCCGGCACGGTCACCTGGGGGGACACCGCGATGGGCGAGGTCACCGTACGCTTCGTCGGCGGGCCCGCGGACGGCCTGGTCCGGCTGCTGCCGGCGGGGTCGGACGGCGCCCCACCCCAGCGTTGGATCATGCGGCACCCGGACGGTACGGGCCCGGTGCAGCCCGGCCCCGACCATCTCTACGAACGCGACCGGCCCGACGAGGCTGGTGGCTGGAGCATGCGTTTCGTGCGCACCGACGCCTACGGGGTGTCCGAGTGACCATGAGGCGGGGCTGACCGGTGGCGGCGGCCCGGCCGCACAGCTGGCACACAGCGTCCGCAGGGGCCCGGCACAGGCATCGTGGCCACGATGGGGGCATGGTCATGAACGGGCAGGCCGCGCCGAGCCGGATCGAGCTGCGTCGCCCCGACGGTGAACCCGTCCGGGTGCTGGTCGTCGACGACGAACCCACGCTCACCGACCTGCTGTCGATGGCCCTGCGCTACGAGGGGTGGCAGGTGCGCACCGCCGGCAGCGGCATGGCGGCGTTGAGCACCGCCCGACAGTTCCAACCGGACGCGGTGGTGCTCGACGTGATGCTGCCCGACCTGGACGGCTTCCAGGTGCTGCGCCGGCTGCGCGAGGACGCCCCGACCGTGCCGGTGCTCTTCCTGACCGCCCGCGACGCGGTCGAGGAACGCATCGCCGGGTTGACCGTCGGCGGCGACGACTACGTCACCAAACCGTTCAGCCTGGAGGAGGTGATCGCCCGGCTGCGCGCGTTGCTGCGCCGCTCCGGGCTCGCGGTCGCCGCCCGGGAGGAGGCGGTGCTGACCGTCGGTGATCTCAGCCTCGACGAGGACAGCCACGAGGTCCGCCGGGGTGGCCAACTCGTCACCCTCACCGCCACCGAGTTCGAGCTGCTGCGCTACCTGATGCGCAACCCGCGCCGGGTGCTCAGCAAGGCGCAGATCCTGGACCGGGTGTGGAACTACGACTTCGGCGGCCAGGCCAACGTGGTGGAGCTGTACATCTCGTACCTGCGGAAGAAGATCGACGCCGGTCGGCCGCCGATGATCCACACACTGCGCGGCGCGGGCTATGTCCTCAAACCCGCCGAGTAGCCACCGCCGTCCGCTGCGCGCCGTCCGTGGCTGGCTGGCCGGGCGCTCCCTGCGTACCCGACTGGTGTTCGCCCTGCTCGCGCTGCTGGCGTTGGTCAGCGTCGCCATCGGTGGCCTGACCACTGTGGCGCTGCGGCACTTCCTCATCGACCGGCTGGACGCCCAGCTGGCCCCCGCGACGGCCATGCGGGGGGACCGGCCGGGCCGGCCGGCCTTCCCCGGCAACGGACCGGGCATCCCACCCGGGTTGCCGTCCGGCACCGTGGTCGCCGAGATCACCGACGGCCGGGTGACCAGCGCCCGGACCCTGACCAACAGCGCCTCCAACGCGTTCCCCGACCCGCGGTCCGTGCCGGTGGCGGAGGTCGCCGCGCTGGCTGCCCTGCCGGTCGACACCGCACCGCGCACCGTCGACCTCGGTGATCGCGGCGACTACCGGGCCGTGGCCCGGCAGTACTGGGACGGCCGGGTACGCGTCGTCGCGATCCCCCTCTCCGGCGTCCAGGAGATCGTCTGGGGGATGATCGCGGCGCAGCTCGGGGTGGCCGCGATCGGGCTGGTCATCGCCGGTGCCGCCGGGGCGTTGATCGTGCGGGCCACCCTGCGACCGCTGCACCGGGTGGCCGCCACCGCCACCCGCGTCACCGAGCTGCCCCTGGACCGTGGGGAGGTGGCGCTCGCGGTCCGGGTGCCGACCGCCGACACCGACCCACGCACCGAGGTCGGTCAGGTCGGCGCGGCGCTGAACCGGATGCTGGGCCACGTCGCCGACGCGCTCGCCGCCCGGCAGGCCAGCGAGACCCGGGTACGCCAGTTCGTCGCCGACGCCAGCCACGAACTGCGCACGCCACTCGCGGCGGTCCGCGGCTACGCCGAGGTGGCCCGGCGCGGCCGCGACGAGGTACCCGCCGACGTGGCGCACGCGTTGCGCCGGGTCGAGTCGGAGAGCACCCGGATGACCAGCCTCGTCGAGGACCTGCTGCTGCTGGCCCGCCTCGACACCGGCCGTCCCCTCGCTGTCGAACCGGTCGACCTGACCGCCCTGGTGGTGGACGCGGTCAGCGACGCGCACGTCGCCGGCCCCGACCACCGCTGGCAGCTCGACCTGCCCGAGGTGGCGATCCGGGTGCCCGGCGACGCCGCCCGGCTGCACCAGGTGGTGGCGAACCTGCTCACCAACGCCCGGGTGCACACCCCGCCGGGCAGCACCGTCA
>NZ_JAGPXZ010001512.1:0-455 GCF_018070305.1 Micromonospora sp. M51
CCGGGGCCGCAGGACACCGGCGGTTGGCACGCCGAGAATGAGGCGCCCGGCGGCTGGCAGCCCGACAGCGACCCGGAGACCAGCAACGGCTGGCGCGCCGCCGCCGAGACCGGGCGGACCGCAGAGGGACGGCACCGCTCCCCACGCCGCTGGCGCAAGCCGCTGATGATCGGGGGCGCCGCCGCGGCCGCCACCCTCGTGGTGAGCTTCGGCGTCGGCGCGCTCGCGCTTCCCGGCGGTGACGACGGGGCCGCGCAACCGACGGCCGTCGACGACTCCTACGCCGCGTCGGCCGTACCGACCGAGGAGCCGGTGCTGGACACCCTCGCCGCGCCCTCCCCGTCCGCCACACCCAGCCCGACGTCGCCGAGCCCGACGCCGAGCAAGGTCGTCAAGCCCACGCCGACATCGCCGCGGAGCACCGCGGCGTCACGGCGCAGCGTCGCGCGCACCAG